>JAAYZF010000262.1 GCA_012514975.1 bacterium | reverse complement strand
GGCGATTGCGTTCACCCGGATGTTCGGGCTGTATTCCTGCGCCATGTGGACGGCGAGCCACTCGGTGAAATTCTTCACGGCGGCCTTCGCGGCCGAGTATGCGGGGATGCGCGTCAGCGGCCTGAACGCGTTCATCGAGGCGATGTTGATGACCACGCCGCGCTTGCGTTTCACCATGTCCTTGCAGAACACCTGGCAGGGCAGCACCGTGCCGATGATGTTCAGGTCGAACACCTTGTTGAACGCAACGGGATCGAGATCGAAGAACGACTGCTGCGGATTCGTGGTCGCGCCGGGATGATTGCCGCCCGCGCCGTTGATCAGGATGTCGACCGGGCCGAGCTCGCGTTTCACCTGTGCGTGGGCGGCCTCGAGTTTCTGCCGGTCAAGCACGGTTGAACAGATGCCGACGGCGTTCCTGCCGATCTTCTTCGCGGCAGCCTGCGCGCGTTTCATGTCCATGTCCATCACGGCGACCTTCGCGCCGGCACCGGCGAGCGCCTTTGCCATGAGCGAGCAGAGCACACCGCCGCCGCCGGTGACAACGGCGACGCGGCCTTTGAGGCTGAGCATGTCTTTCGCGGCTGATTTTCCAGCGTTCATCATGTCTCCCGAAAAGCATTAGTTGTCCAACGAGCCAGCTAGAAAAGTACCATTTCACGCGCGGAAAGTCAAACGGATTCCTGAATCTGTTGCGCATCCAAGCAACAGATTCAGCGGATGGGAACGGATGGCATACAGTACGCACGCACCGACGCACGGCCAATATGTGTTGCGCCGTTCCGCAGCGGATTCAGTTGACTTTACGTGCGCGGGGGTCTATAATACCGTTACGAATCCCGGTTCTGGCTGCACACCCACAGCATGAACATCTGGAAAGTCATCGCCGTCGCCATCGCGTGCGCCATACTGCTCTACTGGCTCTATCCCTCGCGCTCGATCAAGCCGCCGCCGGGCGTGACGGAACTGGTGATGTGGGCGCCGGGCAATACCTTCCTTGACATGGAGCCCATGCTCAAGCGGTTCGAGCGCGAGAACCCGGGGTATCGCGTCATCATCGGCCAGGCAGCCGCGCGGGACATGGTGGCCGATCCGCAGCGCTTCCTCTGCAGCGTCGCCGGCGGCATGCCGCCCGACCTGATCATGTTCGACCGGTACGCGATCAGTGAGTGGGCTGCGCGCAACGCGTTTGAAAGCCTGAACAAGTATCTCGACGAGGATGCCGCGCATCCCGATCTGCCGTATCGCGTCAACACAAACACCATCATCCGCCCGGCGATGGAGGAAGTGACGTACGAAGGCAATGTGTACGGCATTCCCTGCGGGGCGGACGACCGCATTCTCTACTACAACAAGGACATTCTGATCCGCGAGGGGTTCGTTGACGGACAGGGCAACGCCAGACCGCCGCGCACATGGGAGGAACTCGAAGACTACGCCGTCAAACTCACCACGCGCGACAAGAACGGCAACATTGTCCGCCTTGGCTTCGCGCCGAACTACGGCAACAGCTGGCTTTACCTGTATGCCTGGCAGAACGGCGCGTCGTTCATGAGCCCGGACGGCCGCACGTGCACGCTCAACTGCGCCGAGGCCGTCACCGCGCTCGACTACATGGTGCGCATCTACGACAAGCTCGGCGGCGCACAGCAGGTCTACGCGTTCCAGTCAACGTTCCAGGGCAACGAGCTCGATCCGTTCCTGCTTGGCAGGCTCGCGATGAAGATCGATGGCGACTGGTTCCTGCCGACCATTGCGACGTTCAAGCCTGATCTGAACTTCGGCGGCTCGCCTGCGCCGATCCCCGCCGCGCGGCTCGCCGCGGGGGACACGCCGATCACGTGGCTGGGCGGCTGGTGCTATTCGATCCCCACCGGGGCGAAGAACAAGGAAGGCGCATGGAAGATGATCCGCTGGCTCACCTCGTTCGAGGCCAACAAGCTGTTCTACGCCGAGCAGGCGGAGAACAACGCAAGCCAGGCGCGCGTCTACATGCCGCGCCTCGGGTGCGACACCGTGCTCAATGAGTACGTGTATGACATGTATGTCGCTTCAAGCGGAAACCTGAGCACTGCGCTGAAACGGGCGTTCAGGCTCGCCATCGACATGCTGCCCGAGTCGAAATACCGGCCGGTGACGCCAGTCGGCCAGTTGTTATGGAACCAGCATGTCTCGGCGTTCGAGGATGCCGTCTACCACAAGTATCCCACGGCGAAGGAAGCGCTCGATGTCGCCACGCGCACCGTGCAGAAGGAGCTCGACCGGTATTATACGCCGCCGACGGGGCCGGTGGTGCGCTGGTGGATGCTGATCGCGGCGTACGCGGCGCTGATCGCCATTGCGCTCGGCGGCATCGTCGTGTGGCAGGGCCGCGCCATGGGCGACCGGGGCTATTTCCGGCGGCAATGGTTCGCCGGCCTGCTCTGTGCGTCGCCATGGCTGATCGGGTTCATCGTGTTCACCGGCGGGCCGATCCTGTTCTCGGTCCTGATGAGTTTCTGCCACTACGACGTGCTTAACCCCGCGCGGCTGACGGGCACGGCGAATTACAGGTGGGTGCTCACACAGGACCCGCTGTTCTGGAAATCGTTGTGGAACACGCTGTACATGGTGATCGGGCTGCCGATCGGCCTGATCGCCAGTCTCAGCCTTGCCCTGCTGCTGAACCAGAACGTCAAGGGCATGGCGTTCTACCGCACGCTGTTCTACCTGCCGGCGATTGTGCCCGCGGTGGCAGCATCGATTCTGTGGATCTGGATATTCAACCCGACGCACGGGCTGCTCAACACCGTGTTCTCCGCGCTGGGCGTGCACGGCCCCGCATGGTTGCAGGACGAATTCTGGAGCAAGCCGTCGCTGATCATCATGGGCCTGTGGGGCGCCGGCAGCGGGATGATCATCTGGCTCGCGGGCCTGAAAGGCATTCCCGCGCACCTGTACGAGGCCGCCAGGGTGGACGGCGCGAGCAACTGGCAGCAGTTTGTGTATATCACGCTCCCGATGCTCAGCCCGTACATTTTCTTCAATCTCGTGATGGGATTGATCGGCACGTTCCAGATCTTCTCGCAGGCGTACATCATGACGCAGGGCGGCCCGGTCAACTCGACGCTGTTCTACGCGTATCACCTGTTCAACAACGCGTTCCGCTATCTCCAGATGGGCCAGGCGTCCGCAATGGCATGGGTGCTGTTCGCGATCGTGTTCGTGCTGACGGTGATACAACTGGGACTGTCGAGAAAATGGGTGCACTACGAAAGCGAATAGGGGCCACAGACTGACACAGACTCACGGCCGACTTAACGACTGTTCTTTGGGGGAACGGCGGGACGACGGTGGCAACATGAACAGGAGAAAGGTAATGGGTCTGCGATTCGAAGTGCAGAAGCCGCTTGTAGTCAACTACAAGCGGCGCACCGTTGGTGAAATCAGAGCGGATATCATTGTTGAAGAGAAAGTCCTGATCGAGATAAAGGCTGTAAGCGCACTGCTACCGGTGCACGAAGCCCAGTTGCTGAACTATCTTAGGGCAACAGGAATCAAGGTGGGCCTGTTGGTCAACTTCGGCGAGAAGCTCGAGTTCAAACGCAGAGTGTTCTAATGGTGTTCGATCAGGACCATGGCGAAGCGAAGGCTCAAAGTGCCGTTGCCGTCCCAACACCACCGTTGTTGATCTCGTGCCGTTCACCCAAGGCCCCCCGTTAAGTCGGCCGTTGGTCTGTGTAAGTCTGTGGCGAATACAATGTCGTTGAAACAGAAACAGATGGCTGAGAAGTTCTTCCTCGCGGTCGGCAGGCACAGCGTGCTGATCGCCTTCTCCGTCATGTTCTCGTTCCCGTTCATCTGGATGGTGGCGACGAGCGCGAAGGTGGACCGCGAGATGTTCAGCGACGAGCGGGCGGTTCTGCCCCGCGCGCCGCACCCGCGCATGGCATCGCCGTACATTGACCGCAGGGCGTTCCACGCCGCGGAGCTTCCCGGCG
>JAAYZF010000261.1 GCA_012514975.1 bacterium | reverse complement strand
TTCCTCGTGGGCAAAGGCTCTTCCGGCCGCTACTTCAACGGCGCGATCGACTACCTGCGCGTCGCGGGCGGCTCGTTCGCCGAGGCGCGCACGACGATCAACGAGCTCTATGAATGGGAGTTCAACGGCCCCGCGACAAGAGACTTCACCGGCGCGGCGGCCGTCGGCCAGCGCGATGCCGGCGCGTTCGAGTGGGGTATCGTGTCGAACCGCTGGCCGCGCGTGACGATGCAGCCGCAGCCGCTTCTTGTCTTCGAGAACGGCGCGGCGTCGTTCAACGTCTTCGCTGATGCGGCGGAAACGTACCAGTGGCGCAGGGGCGGCGCGGCCATTCCCAACGCCACCAACGCGCGCTACAGCATCTCAGCCGCACACGGCGCGCATGTCGGCACGTACGATGTCGTGGTCAGCAATGCGTTTGGCTGGGCGGTCAGCGACATGGCCGGGCTGACGATCGTGCCGGAGCCGATGCTGGGCGCCGTCGCGTTCGTGCTGCTTGCGGCATGGCGGCTGCGCGGTTGGGGCCGCAGGCAGTGAACGCGGACGCCGGGCGGCACGGGCATTCCGCACCCGTCATAACTTCTCGATGATGTGGAACTCGGGTGGGTCGCCCTTTCTCTCTTCGTAGACAAGATTCCCGTCAAGCCACACCTTGATGTCCCAGCCGTCAGACTCGTAGCCGCCTGACAGCCGTTTCCTCCTCCCGCCGTCGGTAAGCATCACCCAGTCTGCCTTCATCTTGACTTTGTATTTCTGGTACGGGTCGCTCTCATAGTCCACACGGTGGTGCGACTGGCCTTTGATTGTTTCCTCGCGCGTTGCGGGCCGCACGGTTGCAGACGGGGGCGCAACACGGCGGCGGTCTGCTTCGTCTTCGAGCTTCGTGTAGTGCTTGAACTCCGTCTTCACGTGGTACTCGGTCTTCGAGTCGAGCCCTTCGAATTCAAGGGTCAGCACACCGTGGCAGTCCTGAATGTAGGTGCGGCTCGACTCGGTCGAGGACTCCTCCTTCGCCGGGCCTGTCCGTTCCGTCCTGGCAACACGCAAACGGACGTGCCGGTACTTCAGCCGCATCGCCTCTTCTTTCGGCACCCACTTGTCGCCGACCTTCACGAGGCCCTTGTCCGCCATTTCCTGCTCCCTGGTCTTGGCGCGCTCGATCGCCTGCTGCTTCAGCCGCGCATACAGGTCCGGATGAATCTGCTGGATGGACTGGTTGGACAGCTCGCGCCACGGGAACGTGCGTTCGCCCGTTGCCGTGCTGAGCACGAGCGTGTCATCGTTGGTCGAGACGATGCTGCCGGCGACCGTGGCGCCGTTGCGGAGTTGGATAGTGACGCCGAATGAACACGACGCCATGAAGACAATGCCAAGGAAAAGCATCGTACGCATGGGACCTCCTTGCATGGTTGTCAATCTACCGCGCGCCGTGTGCGACCTGAACGGCGATGGTGTCTCCGACAATCTTCTCTGCAAGCCCGGGGGTGACCATGATGGGCACCCCGGCATTCTCGAGCAGCGCCCGCGTCCCGGGCAGGAGGCGGTCGCCGGCCGCAAACCGGCGGCTGTCGACGAACACAAGGCGCAGACGCAGGCCGTTTGTCGCCGCGTCGCCCGCCCAGCGTTCGAGCTCGACCGGATCAAGCCGGCTGGCCTCGAGGATGGCCACGGAGCGCAGCGAGGTGTTGCCCGCGAGCTCCATCCCCAACTGCGTCTCGAGGTCGGCAAGCTGCCTGTGCTCGATGCGATGCACTCCCGCCGGTTCGAGCGCGATGTTCCGTGCCGGAGCGCCTCCCGACGGGTCTGCTTCGGCAAGCATCAGCAGCAGCGGGCCATATCGCGCGGCTATCTTGACGGCAAGCTGGATCACCGGCATCAGCGGCGCGACGAGCAGCAGGGGAATGTACATCATCGCCGTGCAGCCGCAGAGCAGCAGCGCGGTGAGCGGGGCGAGCGGGGCGATATGGACGCGGCGGAGAGTCATCTGGTTCTCACTGGGCGGCCATGCGGCGTGATTCGAGGTAGTTCTCGAGGATGAGCTGCGCGGCGACCTGGTCGCGCCGCTCACGCCGTTCGCGCCGTTTCACCTGGGCGCCCAGAAGCGCCTGTTCGGCTGCGACGGAAGTGAGGCGCTCATCCCACACTAGTATATCAATTGCCCGCGAAAACTGCTGCCGGATGTATTCGGCAAGCACGCGCGCGCATTCCTCGGCCCGCTCGGTCATCTCGCTTTTCGTCCCGTCAAGCTTTACCGGATGGCCGATGACAATCGTGCTCACGCGTCCGCGCTCAGGCCCGTTCTCGTAGCCAAGCGCCACGCCGAGGATGGCACGGCACTGCTGCTTCACACTGCCCGCCGGCTGCGTGGGCAACGGCTGCGCAGTCAGCCCGAGCGGGTCTGAAACCGCAAGGCCCAGCCGAACCGTGCCGATGTCTGCCGCAAGCACGCGCATGCCTTCAGTCCACCAGCGATGACCCCCCGGGCTGCTCGCGCAGCTTCTGGACGATCTTCTTCACATCCTGCGCGCGGTCACGGTGGCAGACGAGCACTGCGTCGCCCGTGCGCACGACGATGAGGTCTTTCACCCCGAGCACGCCGATGACGCCCGCTGCTTCGTTTCCGATGATGCAGTTCTCCGCGTCGATCAGCGCCGCATCTCCCTTGACTGCATTGCCGCCTGGGTGCTGCTGCCAGTAGGCGCCCACCGACGTCCAACTGCCCACGTCATCCCACGCAAACGCGCCATGGGCCACGATCGCGTTGTCCGCCTTCTCCATCACGGCGTAGTCGATCGAAATGGCCGGCGCGGCGTCGTACGCGGCGCGGATCGCCGCGTCCCGCCCCTCCCCGCCCGCCGACGCGCGGATGGCATCGAGCGCGGGGGCGAACTCCGGCAGGAAGCGACGGAATGCGGCCAGCATGTCCTCCGCGCGGAACACGAACATGCCGGCGTTCCAGAACACGCCGCCGCCGGCGATCAGTGCTTCCGCCTTGTCCCGCGACGGTTTCTCGATGAACTGCTTCACGCGCGAGAACACCGTGGCGCCCGGGAACGCCACGCGTTCGCCCGCGGCAATGTATCCATATCCCGTCTCGGCGTAGCGCGGCTCGATGCCGATGGTGAGCAGCGCGTGCTCGCGCTCGGCAACCGCGGCGGCATCGCGCATCGTCCGGGCATAGACATCGCGGTCAGGGATGCAATGATCCGCCGGCACCACGGCGAGCACCGCGCCGGGATCGCGCGCCGAGACGAGCGCGGCGACAAGGCCGATGCACGGCGCTGTGTTTCTCCCGCATGGTTCGGCGATGACATTGTCCGCGGGAACGGCGGGCAGGGCGGCGCGGATCGCCGCGGCCTGCTCTTGCGTCGTGACGACGAACAGCCGCCCGGGCGGCACAAGCTGCGCGTTCAACTCCGCCACGCCGGCGATCATCGGCTGCGGGCCGGCAATTGCCAGCAACTGTTTCGGCCGGCTCGAGCGGCTCAGCGGCCAGAACCGTTCGCCTTTGCCGCCGGCCATGATGCATGCGTAGAGTGAGGCCATCGTGAATCTGTGATCTGACGACGTGATGACGTGGGTGAACCGGCGGCCTTCGCGTCAGGGCCGCGTTCCCGCCTTGGCGAGCGGCGCGGCAAGCTCGCGCGCAAACTGCTCGACGCCGGAGACCATCGCGTTACTGTCCCCGCCCGCGCCGACACGCTTTACGATGGCGCTGCCGACGACGACGCCGTCGGCCAGCTTCGCGATCGCGGCAACGTGCTCGGGCTTTGACACGCCGAAGCCGACGGCGATGGGCAGCGCGGTCGCCGCGCGAATCCGCGCGATGTTCTCGCCAAGATCAGCGGCAATCGCGGCCCGTTCGCCCGTGACGCCGGTCAGCGAGACGTGATAGATGAAGCCGCTGGCCATCGCGGCAATCCTGGCGATGCGCTCGTCCGTGCTCGTGGGCGCCACGAGGAAGATCATGCGCATGTCGCGTGCGTCAAGCGCCTGTTTGAGCGGTGCGGCCTCTTCGGGCGGCACGTCAAGCGCCAGCACGCCGTCAACACCCGCCTCGGCCGCATGGGCCGCGAAGCGTTCGTACCCGTACTGGAAGACGGGGTTGAGATAGGTGAAGAAGATGAGGGGAACCTGCGTCTCACGGCGCAGATCGCGGACAAGGGCGATGACATCGCCGAGGGACACATTGTTCTTCAGCGCGCGCTCGGCTGCTTCCTGGTTGATCTTCCCGTCGGCCAGCGGGTCGGAGAACGGAATCCCCAGCTCGATCACGTCCGCGCCGGCACGCTCGAGCGCGAGGACGAGCTGGCGCGTGCGCGCGAGTGTCGGGTCGCCGGCCGTGATGTACGGCACGAACGCCGCCCGGCCCCGCGCACGCAGCTCGTTGAAACGTTGATCGATGCGGTTCATGCTCTGGTCGCGATGGCGGTCAGTTTCTCCCGGGCCGGTGGTCGGTGATTGCCTTGGTCGGGCACACGTCAACGCATTGGCCGCACAATATGCACTTGGCGGTGTCGATGGCGGCAACGTTCCCCTCCATGCCAATGGCCTGCACCGGGCAGGTCTGCACGCATTTGGTGCAGGCGATGCACGCCGTGGTGCATTTCTTTCTTGCCACGGCGCCTTTGTCCTGGTTGCGACAGGTGACCATCACCTGCTTCGTGTCCGGCCGCAGGATGATCAGCTCGCGCGGGCACGCGGCGACGCACTTGCCGCAGGCGATGCATTTGTCCTCGAGGATCACCGGCAGACCGTCGGCCTGCCACGAAATCGCGTCGTACGGACAGGCGCGAAAACAGTCGCCCATCATGAGGCATGCCTGCGTGCACGCGAACGGCCCGCCGCCGACCAGCGCGGCGAGCGTGCACGTCCGCGGCCCGCTGTAGGCGGCGCTGCGCACTGCCGTGGGCGCGCCCTGGCAGCGCACAAACGCTGTCTTCCGCTCGAACGAGACGCCTTCGAGGCCGATCAGCCGCGCCACGTTCCGCGCCGTCTCGGCGCCGCCCGGCACACATTTGTTCGGCGGCGCATGGCCGGCCACCACGGCTGCCGCATACCCTGCGCAGCCGGGATAGCCGCACGCGCCGCAGTTGATGCCTGGCAGCGCCTTCGTCACCTCTTCAACGCGCGGGTCGACGACCACGGCGAATTTCTTCGATGCGTACGCCAGCCCGGCGCCAAACACCGCGCCGAACAAGCCAAGACTGACCAGCGGGTACAGCCACATGCGTTTTCACCTGTCCAAGTTAGCAAAACCGGTGGTTATCATGCGAATTGTACCAAATGGCCTGATTCCCGTCAACAACAGGCTGCCGCACGTTGACTTTTATTCCATCCTATCCTATCATCTTGTACGATAAAGAATTCACACGAAAGCAGGGGGATGTGCTCATGACTCCCGAAGCAATGGGAACGATCGGTTTCATCGGCGCCGGCACGATGGGCTCAGGCATGATCACGAACCTGCTGAAAGGCGGGTTTGCGGTGCGGGTATTCGATGTTGATGCGGCGAAGCTGGATGCCGTGGTCGCTGAAGGCGCGCTCCGCGGCACAGACGCCGTGCAGCTTGTCAGGGATTGCATGTTCGTGCTGTGCAGCCTGCCGTCGTCGCAAGTGTTCGTCAGGGTGGCGGAGGAAGCACTCATTCCGAACGCGCGCACGGGACAGGTGTTCATTGATTTCGGCACAACTGCTGTTCCCGAGGCGCGGCGCATCGCCGCGTTGCTTGAGGCCAGAGAGGCGCGCCTGCTCGACACACCCGTCAGCGGCAGCCCGCGCACCCAGGGATTCCGTGTGTTCATCGGCGGCGACAAGGCGACTGCCGAACGCTGCAGGCCCATCTTCGATGCACAGACCGAGCCGCGCTTTGCGGTGTACTGCGGCCCGAGCGGCGCCGGACAGATCGTCAAGGGCGTCAACCAGCTCGGCATGGGCTTGATCAGCGCCGCGTGCATGGAGGCAGTCGCGTTTGGCGTTGCCAGCGGCGTCAGCCCTGAGATCATCGGCGCAGCCGTCGGCGGGGACAGCGGCTTCCGCAGAGACATCGGCGCCATGGCAGCCCAGGCGGCCAGCGGCGAGGCTGTGAAAAATGATGCGAAGTTCGCCGAGCTGCCGTATTTCCTCGCGCAGGCGCACGCAGCGGGCTTTGCCATTCCCCTTACGCAGGCGCTGCACACCTTCTGCGAGCCCGCCGCGCGCCAGTGGCGTGACAACATGAACCGGCCCTATGTCTCGTTCTGGCACCGGCTTATGCATCCACACGCGCGGAAAGCAGAATGAAGGACCCAGTGTAACCATCCCGATGCGCAACGCACCATGACACCTAAAGAACGTTTCCTCGCCGCCATTGCACACAAGCTGCCCGATCGCGTGCCCGTCACGCCGGACATCTCGAACTACATTCCGTGCAAGCTGACGGGCCTGCCGTTCTGGGACATCTACTTCAAGAACGATGTGCCGCTCTGGAAGGCCTATCTCGCCGCCGCGTCCCACTATGGGATCGAAGGCTGGATGGCTTCATGCACCAATGCCCCGCTCATCCACGAAGACGCCCCGGTCGAGCGCACGAGCAAATGCACGTTCGTCAAGGACCGCGATGCAATGCTCAAACGCACCGTCACCAGGACGCCCGCCGGGGATTTGACCGAGGAACTGACCTGTTTCCGCCATGACCCGCCGTCGCCCACCGACAAGCCCGTCAAGGACATTGCGCGCGATCTGAAGGCATTCTTCATCTCGCAGCCCATGCCCAAGGCGCTCGACATGCCCGTGTGGAACGCCATGCGCGCCGAGTGCGACAGGCGCGGCTTCGCGTTCGGCGTCTGCCTCTCGTATCCCGGATTCCAGAACTGGTCGTGGTCGGTGCAGCACGGCGTCGAGCTGCTCGCCTACGCCGAGATGGACACCCCCGCGCTGCTCGAGAAATGGTGCGAGCGCGACACCGCCATCGGCACCAAGACGCTCGAACTGGTCATCGCGGCAAAGCCGGATTATATCCTGTTCGGCGGCTCGGGCACGATAACGCTCGCGTCGCCCGCCCTGGCACGGAAGTATGCCATCCCCGCCCTCGCGAAATGGTCGGCAATGGCACGAAAGGCCGGGCTGCCAACCATGCTACATTCATGCGGCAAATCGCGCGCGCTTGTCCAGATGCTCGTCGAGGAGACTGAGGTCACGTCAGTCAATCCGCTCGAAGAGCCGCCAATGGGCGACGTCAATCTCGCTGAAGTCAAACAGGCATTCGGAAGGAAGATCGGCTTGATGGGCAACCTGCACACGACCGAGGTGATGCTCCGGGGCACGCCGCAGCTCGTCAGGGAAAAAGCTGTCGCCGCAATGCGCGCTGCCGGCCACGGCGGCGGGTTCGTCCTGTCATCCGGTGACCAGTGCGGCTACGGAACGCCCGACGAAAACCTGTTCGCGCTGGTCGAGGCTGCACACACGTACGGCACGTACGACCAGGCCACCGGCGCCCTGCCCGACCTGCCGTGAAGTGAGTGGCTGAGGCTGTGCCTTGGTGAGTCGAAGTAACCGTTGCGGATGCAGAGCGCCACGCGCGATGGCCTTCGACCGATACTTTGACATTCCAAGGCGCAGCCTCGGCCACTTTTACTTCTGCGCCCGCAGATCAAAGCACGCGATCGACTTGTCCAGCCGCAGATAAAGCCTGCCGCCGGCAATGCACGGTGACGTGCAGGGCGCGACTTTCAGCGGCGCTTTGGCAAGCAGTGTGTACTCCGCGGGTGACGCGGCGACCATGAGCAGCGTGCCGCTTCCGCCGGCCGCGAGGATTTTGCCGTCGACGAGGATGGGCGATGAGATCTCCGCGGAAGGGGCCTTCGTGTTCCACAGGACATTCCCCGTTTCGAGCTCGACGCATGCCATCCTGCCTTGTGCGACCGCGAAGACCGTTCCCTCGTGTATCAGCGGGCTCGCACCGCGGTCGCTGATGAGAACGGACCATGCTTCCGTTGCGGCGTTTGTCGACAGCTTGTACGCTGCCAGCCCGATGTTCGTTGCGCCCCTCAACAGCACCATCCAGTCATCCTCGATGACCGGCGTCGAGTACATGCCGCCGGGCGCCTTCCACAGCACTCTCCCCGACGCGGCATCGACGCACGCCACTGTTTCATGTGTGTTGCAGATGAGGTTCGTCGTGCCGGCTGCCTTCCACACCAGCGGCGAGTTCTCGACGCTCTGCACCTCCTTCTGCGTCCAGACGATTCTTCCCGTCTTCGCATCAAGCGCCGTCAGTGGACGCGCAGAAACTATCGCCAGCCCGTCGTGCACAAGAAATGATGCGCTCGTGGCCGAAGACGATATGTTCGTCTTCCACACCTCGGCGCCCGTCGCCGCGTCAAAGCAGTACGCATCACCCAGCGAGCCGCAGATGTACACGCGGCCGTCCGCCACGCACGGCGTGCCGCATGCACCCCAGTCGGACGACCCGCCCGCGCGGGTGTTCTTCCATACCTCGGCGCCCGTGACGGCATCAAGGCACAGGAATATGTCGACGCCCACCTTGCGGTTGTTGATCGCCTTGCTGACGGCGTCTGGAATGCCGTTCGACGCGTACCATGCGGCCAGGTTCTCCGCGCTGCCGAATTCCTTGTTCTTGATGGTGTCAAGCTTCGCGACCACATCGGGCGCCGCGGCCTTCCTGCCAAGCATGAGCCGCTCGCGAACGATGTTCTCGAATTTCTTCTGCGCAGGCGGCACGTTGCTCGCAATCCAGTCGCTCGACCATTTCCACAGCGCCTCGTCTTTTGTCTTTGCCCGCTCGGACGACAGCCGCGCCTGCTCGACCTTCGCGCCCAGATCGTCTGGAATCTTCTCGCCCGACCAGCCGACCTGCTGCAGTTGGTACGGCGTCAGCTTGGTGATCCCGCCTGTCTGCACGCTCATTTGGTTGACATACGCGTACACGCGGCCGTCGGCAAGGACGAGGCTCCCCAGCCCGCCCTGCTGGCCGCTCGGCGCCGCGTACGTCCAGAGACATGTCGGCCCGCCGGCCGCCCATGTCTCCGCCAGCCGCGGGCTCTCGGGCGCAACGCCGTTGCGTGCCGGGCCTCGCCATTGCGGCCAGTCGGCGGCGGAAAGAAGTGATGCAGTGAAGGCACCTATTGAGGCGAGGCGCAGCATGGTTTTTGCCATCGAGTCTTCTCCTGTTCTTACGCAGTCAAATGCGCGATCAACGTGTCCAGATCTGCCACGGCGAGGCCGACAACATGATCCGCGCCGCCGTAGTACATCAGCAGCTCGCGTTCGCCCTTCAGCACGAGCCCTGTCGGGAAGACGACGTTCGGGATCACGCCAGTCTTCTCCCACTCCATCTCCGGTTCCATCAGGAAACTGCGTGTGCGGCCGAGCACCTTCAACGGATTGTCCGCATCGAGCAGCGCCGCGCCGACGCGGTAGACGTGCCTGTTGTCGACGCCGTGATAGATGCACAGCCAGCCGTGCCTGGTCTTGATGGGCGGCGGGCCGCCGCCGATCTTCTGCTCTTCCCATGCGGCGCCCTGCTGCGGCTTCATCAGCAGGTACTGGCCGCCCGATCCGTAGTCCCATGTCTTCAGATCGTCCGAGAAGGCGATCCATATTGACGGCTTCGGCGTGCCGTACGCCGCGCCGGTCCATGACGTCGGGCGGTGGAGCATGGCGTATTTCCCGTTGATCTTTTCGGGGAAGAGAATGCCGTCGCGATCATCGATGCCTGGCGGCGTGAGCAGGCCCTCCACGGTGAATGTCTTCAGGTCCTTCGACCTGAGCAGGCCGGTGAAGCTCGGGCCCATCGGCGGCGCGCCGGGCCGGTCAATGTACGGGTCTTTCTTCGCGCGGTTGAACCAGTCGACCTGTTCGTATGCCGGGCCGGGGATCACGGGGACTGCCGCGTATGTCACGAGAAAATCATCGCCGTCACGCGTGATGCGCGCATCCTCGACGCCGCCGGCCTCGTACCGGCGCTGGAATTCATGGACACACGTGTCGACCGCGCGGTCGAAGTGATACCCGTCGCTGCTCACCGCGAGGCCGAGGCGTGAAATGTACGCCTGCAAATCCGTCACCGCGCGGTACACCATCAGCACTTTGCCGTTGTGCATGATGGCGCCCGGGTTGAATGTGCTTACCGCATCCCATTTGCCGGGCCGCGGTTCCAGAACCGGTGTGTCGCCGTAGCGCTCAAAGATGTGTGTGCTCATGGATCAATGGGTCAAGGGTCAACGTTAAGGGTCAAGGTCAAGGGGTCAGAGGGGATGGTATTCAGTATTCGGTATTCAGTGGTCAGTATTCGGTGGTCGGTGCTCAGTGTTCAGTGGGCCCGTCGTCGTGTGCCCGTGGTCTGGCATCCCCCAAATGCCGCACTGGGGGATGGGCATGCCCCAACGGCCTCTGATGAGAAATCGTCCTCGTAATCGTCGTCGTCCTCGTCGTCGGCCGTGCGATGCGAACCTCCGGCTGCTGTTGCCGGTTCCACGCTTCTCTGTTGTCTATACTTTCCGCGCCTCCGGTGCGGAAAGCTTGTGCAGCCGCTTCGGATTGTCGTACAGCAGCATGCGCATGTACTCGACGGCCTGTTCGAGGCCGAAGTATCCGTTCTCGATCGCGCGGGCAAACGCGCGGACCATCGGCTGGCGCACGATGAGGATCTTGCCCCAGATCCACTCGGCTGAATACGCGTCCGAGAAAAAGCCGCACTGCTTCCACACAGGCACGGCGAGGATGCGGCGGTAGATGATGTCTTCGAGCCAGCCTTCGCTCATCCCATGCCACCAGACGCCGGACATGTTGACGTTCGGATGCGTGCGCGCGATACTGGTGAAGAACGGCTCGGCCGTGTAGTCGCAGTTGAGGATGTCGAACGTGACGTCTGGATAGCGGTTGATCCATTCGCCGATCGTGATGAGGAAGTCCTGCGGCGTCAACGACGACGTGTACGCGCAGCCGGGGAGGTGGAGGGCCATCGAGAACAACTGGAACGTCTGGCCGCGCTCGCGCGCGAATTCAAGGCGCATCTGCAGGTCGAACGCATTGAGGTGCGCGACATCATCGGGCGTCCAGTCTTCCTCGATCTGTATCTTCCTGAACGCCGCGTCGATCTTCGCCGGGTCGACTGTGCGGGCAATCCGGCCGTTGGAGACCCATTTGAGCTGCGTGCGCGCGCCGAGCGCGAACGAGCGTTCGAGCTGGGTCATCGTCTCCTCGCGCGCCTTGTCCGCGGTGTCGATGCAGAAGCCGTATTTCTCCTTCATCCGCCGCGCAATCCACGCCATGCTTGCGGACGAGTGATACGGGTCGCGCTCGATGGCCACGGTGAGCCGCGGGAAGAGGCTGTCGCAATAGTCCTTCCGCTTCCACGGCACGCCGTACATCGAGGCCATTGCGCGCTCGACGTTCATCTGCGTGAACAACTGCTCGGACCACGCGCGGCGGTCGGCGTGCTGGTCGTACGACGCACGCAGCTCATCCATGAAGCCCTCGTCAACCACCGGGCGCGTTATGCCGTACAGGTCGCGGCACAGGCCGACGAAGGCGCGGCACACCGCCGTGTTCGCCGTGCGCTGGAAGTACGGCGCCGTCTTCCGCATCATCGCCGGCCAGTCCACGTGCGAATCATCTTCGTCACGGCGGCGGTCGGGCGGCGCCTCGGTCATCCCGGCCGAACGCAGCTCGGAGAAGAGCATGTGGTAGAACACCAGGTCGCTCGCGCGGTGCGCCGCGGGTGTCTCGAGCGGCAGATGCGTGTGAACGTCTATCTTCGGTATCGAGTCGAATGCGTCGTACAGCTTCTTCTCAGTCGTCGTCATCGTGTATTCTTAACCTCAATGAGGCCGTTGGTTATCGAAAGCCTATGCGCGGGATTTCCTCCGCCGCGCCGGCCTTGCCGCAGCCCTTTTCGCGCGCGCGCCGCCGTACTCGAACGAGCCGCGCAGCCTGATGTCCGCGGATGATGCGCCCACGAGCACGCTGAACGTCCCGGGCTCGGCAATCCACTTCTTTCGTTCCGGATGGTAGAACTGGAGCGCCTTCTCATCAAGCACAATCTTCACCGTCGCGCGTTCGCCCGCCTTCAACACAACTTTTGCAAAGCCTTTCAGCTCCTTCACCGGCCGGGGCAGCAACGATGCGCAGTCCGTAACGTACACCTGCGCAACTTCCGCGCCGGCACGCGTGCCCGTATTGACGACGTCGAACGACACCGTCACTCTGCCGCCCCTCGGCACCGTCTTCGATGACATGCGCAGCTTCTCATACGCGAACGTCGTGTAGCTCATGCCGAAGCCGAAGGGGAACCGCGGCTCGATGTGATAGAGATCGTTGTGGCGGTAGCCGGTGAAGATGCCGTCGGCCAGGGCGACGCGCTTGTCGTTGTCCGCGTCGTGATACGAGGCGAAGGATGAGCGGTCTTCGAGCCGCTTCTCGAATGTGGCAGGCAGTTTGCCCGAGGGGTTCACCGCGCCGAAGAGCACTTCGCCGACCGCGGTGCCGCCTTCCTGGCCGGGGTACCATGCCATCACGAGCGCGCGCACACTGTCAATCCAGCGCTGCGCGTCAATGTTGCCGCCGGCGGTGAGCACGACGGTGGTGTTGTGGTTGACCGCGGCGACTTCGACCAGCAGTTGCTCGAGCTCGGGCGCCATGCCGAACGTGCGGTCGCTGCCTTCGCTTTCCGAGCGCTGGTTGTGCCCGCCGCAGAAGATCACCGCGTCCGCCTCGCGCGCAAGTTCCAGGGCCTTCTGCCATTCGGTATAGATGTTCTCCTCGTGTTCATAGGCGAACGCGATGAAATTCCATCCGCCCGTGCGGCGGTACTCGATGTACACCGGGTACTCGCGCCCCGCTTCGAGCTCGACCGTCGTGCGGCGTATGCCGCTCCAGTCCGTGATGTCCGCATCGAATAGCGTGCGATCGCCAAGCGTCATCCGGTATTTCCCCCCACCGACGAGCTGGTAGAACACGTGCGGCCCGCTCTTGGCCGGGCGGATGATGCCGTTCCACCGCGCCGAGAACGCGTGCTTCTGGATGCCTTCGGCAATGGGCCCGCCGAACCAGCGCTGGACCATGCGCTCTTCCACGCGCGTCAACGCGGCCTCGCCGGACAGATCAAGATTGTTGAAGTACTCGGCGCGTATGCCCGGCGCGCCATCCGGCGTGAAAAACTCGCTTGCGGCGCACACGGCCTCGTCGCGCCACGGGTCCACGCCGATTGCATAGGCGACCTCGACGCCCTTTGCCTGCGCCTTGATGCCTTCGAGAATGCTGACCGTGCGCCACGGCGTGTTGTACGCCGAGCCGCCGCCGCCAATCACCGCCGGATGCGCCGTCGGGCCGATGACGGCAATCTTTTTCACTTTCTTCGCATCGAGCGGCAGCGTCTTGTTCTCGTTTTTCAGCAGCACGATGCCGCCGCGCGCCGCCTCGAGCGCCACTTTGGCCGTCGCCTCGTCCTTCAGCGGTATCTTCTCGTCCTTCTGCTCGTGGTCCATCCAGCCAAAACAGTAGGCCAGGCGGAGTAGGCGGCGAATTTTGTCGTCAATGACCTCTTCGCACACGCGCCCGTCCTTGACGGCGGGGATGAGCGTGCCGATGGTCATGAAGTTGGCGTTGGGCATCTCGAGGTCAAGCCCGTTGTTCGCCGCTGAGACGCCATCGTACGTCGATGCCCAGTCGGACATGACCAGGCCGTCGAAGCCCCATTCGCCCTTCAGAATCTCACGGATCAGATGCGTGTGCTCGGACGCGTGCTGGCCGTTGACGAGGTTGTACGAGGTCATCAGCGCGCCCGTGCCGCCGTCTTTGACCGCCGCCTCGAACGCCGGCAGGTACACTTCGCGCAGCGTGCGCTCGTCAACGTCGGTGCTGACGTGGTGCCGGTCGTATTCCTGGAAATTGCAGGCGTAGTGCTTGACGGTGGCCGCCACCGCCTGGTCCTGACAGCCGCGGATGTACGGCGCGACCATCTGCGCGGCAAGATACGGATCTTCACCCAGATACTCGAAGTTCCGGCCGCACAAGGGCGAGCGGTAAATGTTGACGCCCGGCGCGAGCAGGATGTGAATGCCGCGCGCGCGGGCATCACGGCCGATTGCCGCGCCCACCTTGTAGGACATCTCGCGGTCCCATGATGCGGCAAGCAGGATGCTTGCGGGATACGTCGTCGAGCAGTCGGTAAACCAATGCACGCCCACCGGGCCGTCAGACATCTTGAATGCCGGGATGCCCACGCGGTCGCATGGCTTGGTCCCCCCGCCCGTGCCGCCCAGCAGCGTGACCTTCTCTTCGAGCGTCATCGCGCTGATAATCCCGTCTATCCGCTTCTCGATCTGCTTCGACGGCTTCCGGAACTGCCTGCTTTTGCTGAACATGAGTGCTCCTGGTAGCAATTACATGAAGACGAATGAGATTATACCAATTCTGGGGCAAAAGAGACAACAGTGCCGCTGCCGCGTGTTGCAAGTTTCTAGAAATGACATGGTTTACGTCTTTTAGAAATGACATGGTTCCTCAACCTTCGCGCG
>JAAYZF010000260.1 GCA_012514975.1 bacterium | reverse complement strand
CGTGCTCAGCCAGTTGCGCATCGGCGGCACTCTCGGGCTCGACCCCGCGGCCGACGTGCTGCTGCGCAATCTCCTCGAACACTACGCGGGCGCGCGGCCCGCGGAAGGCGTCGCGGCCATCCTCTGCGACGACCCGCTGCTGGCCGAGAGCGTCCAGGCCACGGGCCTGCGCGTCGAAAAAGCTGCTGACCTGGCTTCGGCGCTGGATCGCGCAAAGACCGCGGTGGTTATCGTGCAGGCGACGCCCGCCGGCCTCGATGCGCTTGCCGGCCAGGCCGCGCGCGTTCAGGCGTTCCAGGATGCCGGCGGCTGGGTCATGCTCTGCGGCCTCACACCCGACGGGCTCGACCGCTTCAACCGGCTGACGGGAAGGAATTTCATGATGCGCCCCTTCCGCCTCGAACAGGTCACGTTCGAGGGAGCCGGCCAGCCGCTCGGCTCCACGCTCGGCAACCAGGACGTCTCGCTCGTCAGCGCTGAGACGGTCATCCATGGCCGCATGTACCCGAGCTGGAACACGTTCAGCTTCGTTCTTGACGGGCGGGACATCGCGCCGTTCTGCCGCATGCCTGATGGCCCGGCCGACCCATACGAATACACGGCGGCGAAGAGCGACAAGGACCCGTACAATTTTGTCAACGGCCTCTTCAATTCGCTGAGCTGGAAATGCATCCGGCAGTTGTGGTGGGAAGGCCCCGAGAAGCCCGCGCGCCCACTCAAACTCGTGTTCACGCTCCGCAGGCCTGATGTCGTCTCGCAGATCAACGTCTGGAACAACGACAACTACTCCGTGATCCGCGACATGGACATCGTGTTCGACGGCGACGAGGCATCGGCCGTCTCAGTCACCCTCCCCGAGCAGGGCCTCAAGGAAATCCTGCTCCCGCAGCCCCGCGCAGTCACCAACGCCATCATGCTCCGCGCGCGCACCAAAAGCATCCGCCCAGGCAGAAATGCCAACATGGTCGGCATCGAGAACGTCCAGTTCATGCGGCCCGCCCCGCCGGATGGAGTCGTCTACCTCGACAATGTCGGCGGCCTCGTCGCTGTGCCGCGCGGCAACGGCGGCTGGTTCCTCAACCAGGTGAAGTTCATGGCCGACGAACCGAACAAGGCGAACGCGGCGAAAAAACGCAACCTCGTCGGCGTCCTGCTCCAGAACATGGGCGTCGGCATCGCCGGCCGTATCGGCGTGCCAGGCGTCAACGTCCGCTGCGAGCCGGTCAACCTCATGGACTGGTGCAACCAGTACCGCGACAGCCACTGGGTGAAAACCGGTGTCTGGTTCGGCCAGCCAGGCCAGGACCTCGAACGTCTCCAGACGGGCGAGGACGGCGACATCAGGCTGGCGAACGTGGACTATCGTCTTGTGCGCTTCACCACGGCGCCGAAACAGGACTGCATCATGCTCGGCGCCAAGGCGCCCGGCGGCCTGCCCGCCAGCGTGAAGGGCATTGCCGTGGGCCGCAAAGCCGACCTGCTGTTCTTCCTTCACACGGCCAATGTGTTGAAGCCCGTCAACGAAGATGAACGCAGCCGCATGGTCGCAAAGGGCAGGGACACGTTCACCCTGCCCGAAGTGCTCCGCTATGTGGTCAACTATGAGGACGGCGCGTCAGTTACAGTGCCCGTGGCGCTCGAGAAAGGCGTGGACCATTGGATCCGGGAGGAGCCGGCGCCGCTCGAAAATGCGCAGATCGCCTGGGCACAGCGCCTCGAGACGCTGCAGGGCAGGCAGGCGGTGCTCTACAGCATGAAGGCGCCCAATCCGCGGCCGGATGTTGCCATCAAGACCATCGATATCGAGCAGGGGAGGAACGCCGACCGCGCCGTCCCCGCCGTGCTGGCCATCAGCACCGGCACGATCCTGAGTGGTGAATAGCGGAATCACCCGGGCCAGGCCCGGAGTCCCGGTGTCATTCGCGAAGACTTCGGGCCTGATCTCATCTCTGAACTAATAACTCCGGGCCTGACCCCTCGCGGTACATCTGGCGGAACAGAATCCACGGGTCGAGAGAGATCGTCTCGCCGAGGTCGTGTATCTTGAAAACGAAGTGGCTGTGGTCGACCGCGCCAGAGAGGACGCCGGCGCCGCGCGCGAACTGCCGGCCTTTCGCGATGGGCTCATGCTCCCCGACAGTCAGTTCCGTCATGTGATGTGCCTGCAGAATCCACTCGGCGCCATTGGGCCAGCGATGGATGCCGCGCCAGCGGTTGTTGTTGTGCCCCATGGCAAGGCTGTTGAAAAAGAAATGGTCGTCGATGTCGATCGGCGCCCACAGCGGCGTGCCGCGCGGGTGGTTGATGTCGAGCCCGCCGTGCGCTGATGCGCCGTTGTAGGCACCCAGCCAGCAATCCTCGCCGCGATAGCAGTTCTCGATCTTCAGCCCGCCTTCCGGCAGAGGGCACCATGGATGAAGCGGCTCGGGGCATATGCCCAGCGTGGCATCCTGGATGGCGAAGCGCGCGTGTTTCCGCGGCCGGCATTCGCCGTGCGCCTCGGCGAGAAAATCGAAGATGTCTTCGACGGCGTCAAACCAGATGTGCAGCCCGTCGATCTCCCACGGTTCGTAGAAACTGCGCTGGGTGGACACCTCGCGTTCGAGCGTGTGTTCCCGGCCGTTGATCCGCAGCACGCAATTGAAACAATAGTCCGTGCGTGCGGCGTCCTCCTCGACCTTGAGGCGTTGCAGGGTGGTGCGAATGACACGGGCCGATGTGGAGATGAGCTCGATGCGCGCGACGGCGCCGGAGCGCAGGACGAACTCGCCGTATTCCCCGCGGTTCATCTCGACCGCCGTGAGCGTGTCTTTGAGCATGCGTTTCACGATGCGGCTACTGTAGCACATTTGCGTCCGCGTGTCAACCGCGCGGAACACCGTGCAATTTGCATTTGCACGCACTTTTTGGTAATATGGTACGATAATACGCAATCAACAACCCGGGGGTTCAAATGAAGACACATACGATGCTCTTTGTGGTGGCTGTGTGCGCGGCAGCATGTGTTGGCGCGGACAACGCGGCGGTCGCCGGCCACGGCGCGGGTGTGAACGCGCGGCAGCAGGCGGGTGCGCCGCATGCGCACGGCGCGTTCCCGCAGGCCATTGGCGCCGAGAAGCTCTCGATGTCGCTGCCATACCCGTCAAACCCGCCAATCGCGCGCGTCGCCATTTTCCAGGAGCAGGATCCGTACGGCTCGACGATCATCCAGAACATCCTCGCCTCGAACGGTATCGCGTACACCATCTTCGGCACCAACGACATGGGCGTCGTTGACCTGGGCCCGTACGACAAGGTCGTGATACCGTCCGCGCAGACGACCGATTTCTACGCCCGCGTGCAGTTCCATGCGCTGTGGTTCCAGGAATACGCCTTCGGCGGCGGCATCATCGAAATGCACCTGGCGTCTGAAGCCGCGCAGCCAGTGGACGGCTTCTTCATGCCCGGCGGCTTCCTCAGCGTGCGCTACCCGACCAATGCTGTCACGCTGGGCAATGCGGACTTTCCCATGCTGCGCCGGCCGCACGGCATCGTGAACGCGATGCTGCAGAACTGGGATTCGTCGGCGTACGGATACTTCGTGTTCTACCCCTATGGCGCGCGGCGGATCGTCACGATTGCGGGCACGAACCTGCCGTGCGCGGTTGACGCACCGTATGGCGCCGGCCGCATCTTCGCCACGCTCCAGCCGGTCGAGTGGGTGTTCGCGTCGCAGGACTACCTCGAGAACATGCTGCTCTACGCGGGGTACAACAACGTGGCGATACTGCAGGACAGGATTCCATGGGTGAACTACGTTACCAATGCGACGTACCAGAACGGAATGAACGAGCGCGTCCTCGCCTCGAATTTCATCGCCTATACCATCTTCGGCACCAGTGAGATGCGGTTCGTCGACTACTCGCCCTACGACAAAGTCATCGTCGCCGGAGACCAGGGCAGCAATT
>JAAYZF010000259.1 GCA_012514975.1 bacterium | reverse complement strand
TCAGTCCTTATCCTCCCATTTACGCGGCTTGAAGCCGGGCGGGGGTTTCGATTTGTCGCGCAGCAGGTCGGGTATGAGCAGGAATGGCGCAGCCACCAGCACACTCAGCGCGATCCGCCACAGCGTAGCGAGGTCACGGGTGATGAACCATACCCCCAGCAGCACCGCGAGGCCAAGCACGGCGAATACCACACGCATGATCAGCTGTGCGCGCTCGGAGGGCGGCGGAGGCATATAGGACGGATCGGGACGCCGTTCGGGTTCGGACATGGCGACAGCAGCAAATGACACGGCCGCCGAGTATGCGCGCTCGGCCTGCCACTGCCAATGCGCAGGGCGTAGGCTTTGCATGGCACATGAGGAATGCCGGAAAACTTCCGCGAACCGAATGACTTACGAGCATCCCCAGCAATTTTCGCCGCCGGCCGGCGGGCCACTGGCCGACGCCGCCGCACCGGAAGCGGAGTCGGCAGTGAGCATCGTGTCGTACAACATCCACCTTGCCATCGGCCGCGACCGCCACTATCGGCCCAAGCGCATCGCCGAAGTGCTGCGCGAAATCGACGCCGACGTGGTCGCCCTGCAGGAAGTGCAATTGGGCGGCAGCGGGTTCGACATGCTGGAGTATCTGGCGGAGGCCACCGGTTACGAACCGGTCGCCGGCCCGACGCTGGACCACCCGCGGCACGGCGCCTACGGCAACGCCGTGCTGTCGCGTGCGCCCGTGCGGACGGTGCGCCGCATCGATCTCAGCGTGCCGCGCCGCGAACCGCGCGGCGCGCTCGACCTGGAACTGGATTGCGCCGGACGGCCGCTGCGCGTCATTGCCACGCATCTGGGCCTGATGCCGGCCGAGCGGCGCAAGCAGATCAAACGGCTGCTGCGCGCCTTCGAGGACGACGAGGTGATGACCACCGTGCTGGCGGGCGATCTGAACGAGTGGTTTCTATGGGGCCGGCCGCTGCGCTGGCTGCACGCCTATTTCAAGGAAACGCCATCGCCGCGCACCTTCCCCTCGGGCAGGCCGCTGTTTGCGCTGGACCGCATCTGGGTACGGCCGCGTGCGCTGCTGCGCCAGGTGCGCGTGCACAACTCCCGGCTCGCGCGCATCGCCTCGGACCATCTGCCGCTGGTCGGCGTGGTCCACCCGTGACGCTCAGCCGGCGGCGCTGATAACGGCTTCGAGCGCGCCGGCGAACTGCGTCGCCACGTCCAGGCTTTCGTCGTCGGACCAGCGTTCCGCCGTGTGCCGGCCGAGGCGCACGCAGTCGTACACGCCCGGCACGGACTCGACGCGCTGCGCATCGCCGAGGGTCCACCAGTTGTCGGCGATGCCGTACAGCTCCACATCGCTCGCCTTGCCGAAGATGCCGTAGGCGTTGACGGCGGCAAGGTAATAGGTGGTGATCTCCACGCCCCAGTTGTCGCACTGCTCCTGCAACATGCGCGTGAGATCGACGCCGCCGTGCCAGCGCAGATGTTTGCGGCGATGCGCGCTCACCAACCCCTGCGCGAAGCCGAGCGCAAAGGCGCCGAACACCGTGTGAAAAAGCGGATGACCGGTGCGAGGCTGCGGCTGCTCGCCGGCCACGGCAACCGCGTGACGCATGGCCGCATGCAGATCGATCAGTTGCTTGAATGCGAACGGCACTTCCAGCAGCCAGTCGTAGCCCTCCTCCTCCTGCCACAGGCGGAAAAGCAACTGGTCGGCGGCGTCGCGGAATTCCATGTCGTTCGCACGCTTGCCCGCGGCGAGGTAATCGGCCTCGCGCAGCCATGCGTCGGCCGGCGGCCGGCGCCGCAATCCAAAAGTGGGGACGAAGGAAGAACCGCTCACGTTGGTCCGGTATGCGCGCGGCCCGTGCCGTGCGCGCGTAAGAGATGGCCGACCATACCGGAGGCGCTTTGCCGCCGTCCGCGTAGCGTGTCACACGCATACAAAAATCCGTGCAATTGCGTGATACCTGTCGGCAAACGGCGACGGCAGGAAGATGCTCGGCACGATTCTGGCTCACCGATGGATGCCGGCTCATGCCGGCCAGGGAAGCGGCCGCCCGAACAAGAACCCGTCTTACTTCCATCGGCGCGCCGGCAATGCGGGCAGACGATTCGGGCTTCATTCAACAGCAGCACCCCAGGGAACGTCTACCGGTGTCCGAACCGCGCAGGCCTCAAAGCTTATTCACGCCACAGAACAGTTGCGCCGTTACCCGGGCGCCGCGCGTCGCATTGCTGGTCGACGGGGCCGCTTATTACGCGGCCTTCATGCGCACGGCCGAGCGGGCGCAGCGGTCGATCATGA
The DNA here is from genome assembly GCA_012514975.1 of bacterium. Taxonomy (GTDB): domain Bacteria; phylum Auribacterota; class UBA3054; order UBA3054; family JAAYZF01; genus JAAYZF01. The sequence continues at coordinate 551 of JAAYZF010000259.1, read as the reverse complement.
TCCTGTCCTGGGATTTCGACAGCCGGACCCGGCTGCATTTCGAACCCGACAGCAAGCGGCCGAGCCATCTGGGCGAATTTCTCAACAGCCTGGCGCGACGTCGCCGCCGCCTGCATATCCACGTGCTCGATTGGGATTACCCGATGATTTTCGGCACGGAGCGGGAGTTCTCGCCGATCTACGGGCTGAGCTGGGATCCGCATCGGCGGGTGCACGTGCATTTCGACGACACGCATCCGCTTGCGGGCTCGCATCATCAGAAGGTCGTGGTGGTGGACGACAAGGTGGCGTTCGTGGGCGGGCTCGATCTCACCTGCCGACGGTGGGACACGCCCGCACACCGGCCCGACGACCCGCGCCGCACGGCGGATCACAAGCCTTATCCACCCTTCCACGATCTGATGATGATGGTCGACGGCGAGGCCGCCGGCGCCCTGGCAAACATCTGCCGCCACCGCTGGAAGATCGCCACGGGCGAAACGCTCCGGCCCGTGATGGCCATGGGCGATCCGTGGCCGCCCGACATCGAGCCCGATCTGGCCGATGTCAAT
>JAAYZF010000258.1 GCA_012514975.1 bacterium | reverse complement strand
CGTAGATACGTGGCGACCAATGCGTGCCATAGCGATCGTCGTGGTCCATCCGCACGCCAGCCGTGAGCGTGAAATCGTCGGTCAGGTAGTAATCATCTTCGACGAACAAGGCATAGTTATTCAACGTGACCTTGTCAGTATTGGTGGGGTAGTTCGGGAAACTGGCCTCGTTCTGGATACCACTCAGTTCAGACCTCAGGAACTGGCCGCCGAATCGCAGCGTGTGCGATTCAAAAGGCATGCTCAGGCTGGCGTCCAAACCCGTATTGCTCAATTTGCGGTTGTCCACATATTCGCCGGACTTAGGCCAGTTCTCCTGCGTGCTGTCCTCGCGGTACAGCGAAATCCGAGACTCGCCGAAACTCCAGCGCCCAGTATGGGTGATCCCATACGATGTGCGGCGATGCTGCTCCTTGAACCAGTCCAGATCAGGAGGCACGGACTCACCCGGCGTCGATTCCGTAGTGAGGCGTTGCGTGGAGACATCGAGCACCACATCCTGATTTGCAGCCGGGCGCACGGCCAACTTCAGGCCCAGGCTGCGCGTATCGCGGCCATAGGCGCCGTCAGCGCTCGGATAAAAATTACTGCCTTCGGTCAGGTCATCGTATGAACCATAGACCTGCAAGCCCACGACATCGTCCTTGATCGGCCCGCCGATCCAGAACTGGGTCTCGCGGCTGTTGCCGTAGTCATCGTCGGTCTGTAGCGTAACGGAACTATCCAACGCTGCAGACCACTTCTCGGGCACCTTGCGCGTAATGATATTGATCACGCCGCCCATGGCCTCGGAGCCATACAGTGACGACATGGGGCCGCGGGCCACTTCGATCCGCTCAATGGCGGCCAAGGGCGGCAGGAAAGCGTACTGCACGCCGCCGGTACCACGATTCATGGTCTCGCGCGTATTCTGCCGGCGGCCATCTACCAATACCAGGGTGTACTCTCCCGGCAGTCCGCGGATCACGATGTCCTTGTTGTTGGGATCGAAGCCGGTCGTCACGACGCCTTCGACATGACTAATCACATCGGCCGCCGTGGTGTATCCACTCTTCTCGATATCATCCCGGCTGATTACCGTCATGGAGGCAGGCGCGTCCTTGACCTGCTGTTCCACGCCGCTCGCGGTCACGACCACGGGGCTCAAGGTCGTCGACCCGATGGGCTGGGCGCTCGCGCCGGTCGCGACTCCGGCAGTCAGTAGCGCGATAGTGAAAGGGGTCAAGGCAAGGCGAAGGCCCGCCAAGTGGGGAGCCCGCTCCGAGTGGGACATTGTTCTTCTCTCCTTACGAGTGCAGGGTACGTGCGAAGGCGGTACCCGCCGAATACAGACGCGGCCCACTATTGAATCATTCTCATTTACAACAAAGGTTTGAGATTCGCGCAAAGTTCTTTGCGTTCGCGGCGCTTTCAGACGCGGCCGCGCACGGCGCGCGGGCTGAGGCCGAATTGACGGCGAAAGGCAGTGGCGAAGTTAGCGGCGCTTCCGTAGCCGGCGCGCTCCGCGGCAGCTGCGATTGTGCTGCCCCGTTCCAGTTCTGCGCGGGCCTGCAGTAACCTCATGTTCCGCCGGTACTCGTTGATTGAGCACGAGAAGGCTTGACGGAACTGGCGTTGCAGCGCGCTGGCGCTCAAGCCAAAACGCTGGCCGAGTGCTTCGATGGTGAGTGCCTGCAGGTAAGGCTGGCGAATCTCATCGTCCAGAAAATCGCGCAACCGCACCATACGCTCGTGATCGCGCAGCCGCAGACCGGTGGCCTCTGTGAGGGTCGGGGCCTCCCGCTTCGCCAATGCCTCATAAAAGATTTCGAGCGCGCGACCAGCCTGACGCAAGCGCATCAGCGGAGAAGCCGACGCATCCGCGTCCAGGATCAATTGTTCGGCAAGGGCAAGAGCGTGCGGTGACGGCGTCCACGGTACGACGCACACGTCGCCTCCCCGGACGGGGACAGGCAGCCCACTGCCGAGCGTAACGTTCAGCGACGGGCCACTCAACCCGCACACAGATGCGTGGGCTT
>JAAYZF010000257.1 GCA_012514975.1 bacterium | reverse complement strand
CGGTTTGCTGCATTGCGCGGGCAGACAGGCATCGAGGTGACCGACCCGCCGGTCGAGGAGAAGCGCGCCTTGCTTTGCCGCATGGCAGAGCTCAGCGGTGCACACGGCATCCGGCTTGACGTGTGTTGCCAGGGCGAACTCGTCTCCGGTCCCGTGGGCAAGGCCCATTGCGTTGACATCGACCGTCTGCAGGCGCTCTCACAGGCCCCCCTCGCGCATGTTTCGCGGAAGGGAACACGCAAAGAGTGCGGCTGCTCGTACAGCAGGGACATAGGCGCGTATCACACATGCAGCCACGAGTGCGTGTACTGCTATGCGAATCTGTGAGATGGGCACCCGCATCCCATCGGTCCTAAAAAGACATATTAAGGGCTGAAAAAAGCATTTTATTCCCCGCGGCTCTGTGGTACACTGGACCGTTAGTTCGTTCTTCACGGAGTCACGTACACACAACCACAGGTTCACCGCACAGGGAGACACCATGAGAACTGCCGCTCTAATCGTCGCGCTCGCACTGACGGCCTTCACTGCATCAGCCGCAACGTACTCGTTGACGAACACGGCATCGCCCGTAGACATCAACGTGGCAGGCAACTGGGACGGCGGCGTCGTGCCGGGGCCGGATGATGATGTCGAGATCGTCAACCCGGGGCCGCAGACGTTGAACTTCTCCGGCGGCAGCGACATGGTGTGGAATTCCCTGAGGCTGTACGGCACGAACAACGTGACCAAGTCGTTCGACATCGGCCCGGGGCGCAGCCTGACGATTCTCAATGGCGTGCGTGTGGCCAACGAGGCGGGCGCGACAAACCGGCTGGCGTGGCTCTCCGGCTCACTCTTCATCACGAACGACAGCAGGTCGTCAACACTCACGGTCGGCTTCTGTGCGCCCGGCGGCACGGCTGTCGGCTCCGGCAGCTTGGGCTGGGGCAACTCCACCACATGGACGGTAATAGTGGACCGGGTGGATGTGATCACCAACGCGCCTCCCAACGTTTCTCCCTTCAACTTCCTCAACGCCAACCAGCCGCAGGCGGTGTTCGAAGTGCGCAACGGCGGCACGAACTTCACGGGCAACGTCACCTACGACACGATGTTCAAGCTCAGCGGCGGGTTCTGGCGCCGGCACAACGGTTACGACAACTCGTACACCGAGATGCTGATCAGCCGCGGGGGCATCTGGCTTGATGGCCCGACGACGTACTTCCGCAACGATGTCGCCAACGGGAACTTCCGCTCATCTAGCACCCCCGGCGCGTTGATGATCATCACCAACGGCGCCACGTTCGAGTCCGCGCGCACGAGCGCCGGCGGCACATGGGCCGTCGGCGACGCCAGCGCGAAGGGCGCACGCATGTTCATCGTCGACAACGGCGTGCTGACCACGCGGATGAACTCGATCACCCTCGGCGCGGTCGGCAACAATCAGAAATCAGGCACGAATTCAATCTATATCGGCAGCGGCGGGAAGATCTACTCGACCCATGGCTGGGTCGCCCGCGCAACAGGCAACAACGCCGCCAACGCGCAGACCTTCAACCACAGACTGACAATTACCGGCTCCGGCTCGGAGTGGCGCTGCCGCGACTCCTTCTTCTTCGCCTGGTGCGACACGACCGGCACGGCAGCCAACGTCCGCCTCGACACGAACACGGTGACCATTGCCGACGGCGGCCTGCTCATGGCGACCGGTGTGTTCAGCATCGGATTTCTTTATCCGGGGGCGAGCTGTGCCTTCACCGACAACAAAGTGATCCTCGATAACGGCACCATCATCGTCACCAGCCGGTACAACACGGGCACCTTCGAGGTGCGCAACGGCCGGTTCATCATGAACGGCGGCCTGGTGCTGTGCGACCGGTTCATCGCGACAAACGCGCCCAACAGCATCGTCGAGCTCTCGGGCGGCGCGCTCGAAGTGAAGCAGGGCGCGATGATCGCCGGCGCTGCGCTGACGAACTACGGCGCGATGTCGTTCAGCACGCTGCTCCTCGATGCGGGCAGCATCCTTGCCGGCACCGGCCAGGTGAACGGCGCCGTCACCTTTGCCAATGCGTCGGCCCTTGCGCCGGGATTGAGCGCGGGCACGATCACGTTCGGCGGCGATGTGGCGATGAATGGCGGTGCGCAGTACACATGGGAGAAAGGCGCGGGGCCAGCCGTCGCTGACAAGGCTGTCATCGGCGGCAATCTAACGATCGACAACGCGGTCACCGTCCAAGTCGTCGCGCTCTCAGGCGCCACGCCCGGCGGGCCGGTCGAGACGAACACGGTGTTCGAAGTCGGCGGCCTGCTCAGCGGCTTTGACAACCTCGTGCTTGACTTCTCGCTGACGCCCGGCTGGAACGGCGTGCTGATACAGGATGGCCAGGACGTCAACGTCGTGCTGGTGCCCGAGCCCGCGGTGTTCGCGCTGGCTGGCCTTGCCCTTGCGGTTGCCTTCCGGAGGAGATGAGAACGGCCACGGCCACCATCTCACCACAGAGCCACAGAGGCTCGGAGAACAACACAGGGAAGAATGCTAGTGATGGAGCAGCGCCGCGGGCGAAATGCCTGCGGCGCTGTTGTTTGACCGCAGACACGCTGCGCGCACGCGGCCGATGCCGCTTTGCGGGGCTTGGCAGAAGGATCGTTAACACGCAGAAGAGAACGTATGACCATCCGCACACGCCTGACAGGTTTCACTGCTGCGGCCCTCCTTGCCGCCTTCCTTGCCACCGCGCCCGCGCAGGGCGCCAACGGTCTCATCGGAGAATACCGTAACAAGTTCAACCAGCTCGATACCGACCCCTTCGGCGGCACGCCCGTGTGGAGCCGGGTGGACGCGCAGCTCGATCTCTCATGGACGAATGCGCCCGCGCCGGGCATCGGCGCGAACTGGTTCACGGTGAGATGGACGGGCTCGCTCGAACCGCCCGCGAGCGGCGGGTATGTTTTCCGCACGATCCCCGACCAGGCCTGCCGGCTGATCCTTGATGGCAGCGTGCTGATCGAGGGCTGGCAATACCGCAAGGGCACGACCAGCGACACCGCGGTCGTCACGCTTGATGCAGCCCGCCGCTACGAGCTGATCGTCGAATACCAGCGCACGCAGAACGGCGTGCCGTACATGCATCTCCAATGGCAGCGGCCCGGCACGTCCATCTGGGAATTCGTGAGCAACCTGTATCTGTACACCGACCTGCCCGAGAACGCGCTCGCGGTGAACCATGTGCGCTTCTTCCCCCGCGCCGGCTATGCCAGCCGGATGACGAACGGGCGGTTCACCGGCTCGCTTCAGGGCGAGACGTTCGGCTTTTCAACAATCGGCACGATCACCGCAACGCCGCCGAACGGGCAGTGGACTGATCTGTATTTCACGAACAATGTCGTCTATCGCTGGATCAAGTACGAAGCGCCGGCGGGCAGCTATGGCAACGTGGCCGAGCTCCAGTTCTATCACAACAACACACTGCTCAGCGGCGTCGCGTTTGGCACGGTCAGCCCCTCGACCAACGATTTCACCAAGGCGTTCGACAGCGACACGAACACGTATTTCGACTCGACGATCGCCGACAACCAGTACGCCGGGTACGATCTCGGCGCGGACACGCAGGTGGCGACGCCCGTGTTTACGCCCCTGCCCGGCGGCTATGGCGATGACGTCATCGTCTCGGTGAGCACGGCAACGAGTAACAGCTACATCAAGTACACGAGCAATGGCAGCACGCCCACGTGGAGCAACAGCCTGACGTACAGCGGCCCGTTCCTCCTTACTGCCACGAAGACCATTGTCGCGAAAGCATTCAAGCCGGGCATGGCAGACAGCTCGAACGCCCAGGGCACCTACACGATTTCACAGGAACCGCTCAAGACAGGCCTGCGCACGTACAGCACGGGCAACAGCCTGTCCGACACCACGCGCTCGTTCCCCGCGCTCGCGCAAAGCGCCGGTTACGACCACAAGCGCTTCGAGTTCTCAATCCCCGGCGCGCCCACTGACTGGTTGTGGACGCATCCGGCCTCGGGCAACAATTACTACACGAACCAGGCTGTCGTCTACGCGCCCGTGCATTACTACACGCAGCAGCCGTTCGCCGGCCATGGGCGAACCGTGTCGAACGAAAACGCGTACGGCGGGAATTTCTTCGCGCTGTTCCAGTCGAACAGCCCGAACATGCGCTGGCTGCACTATCAGCAGTGGCCAGATCCCTCGAATCTTGCCGGCGACCGCTGGTCACGGGCTGCGTGGAACACCGACCCTGCCCAGGGCGAGTACGAATTGATCCAACGTGGACTCACCAACGCAGCGAAGACGTATCAGCAGGCGCTGACGAACCACCTCAACTACTTCGAGACACTGCGCAAAGCGTCGCAGGCGAAGTTCCCATGGAAGAAGGTGCGGATCATCCCGTCGGGCATGGCGCTCTCCGCGCTCAAGTCCATGGTCGACGCCGGCCAAATCCCCGGTCAGGTTGACTTCGCCGCCGAGACGTACGGCGACGGCATCCACATGAGCAACAAGGGCGCGTATCTGGTCGATCTGACGTGGTTCGTCGCGTTCTACGAAGAGAATCCCGTCGGCAAGGCCTTCCTTGCCAACACCGAGCTCAGCGCCGAGCAGACGCGCATCTACCAGCAGCTCGCGTGGGACATCGTGTCCGAATACCGCTGGTCGCCGTTTCCGTGGCGGCGTGTTCTGGCAGGCTGGGAAACGCTTGGCCTCAGCGGCAATGAAGCAGGCGCGCCGCTGACGACAAACGATGCGCAGATCACCGCCTCAGGCTGGTCGCGCGGCCCGGGGCTGTCGGCCGTCATCGAGCCGGCGGGCAACTGCCTTGCCGCAACGGGCGCGGATGCCTCGTCGCTCACGAACGCAGTTGCTGGCAACGACTACTTCACGATGGCCATCGCGCCCCAGGCGGGCTTCAGCATGACGCTGATGGAAGTCATCGCGAACATCTTCAGCGCAAGCGGCGGCGTCTCGGCCACCGTGCTCACTTCGGCCACCGGGTTCACGCCGAGCAATGCATTCGGCCTTGCCGCCCTGCCTGCCGGGCAGACGACCAACTGCGTGTTCGACCTGACGCGCGATCTGCGCGTGCGCGGGCTGACGAACAGCGTTGAACTGCGCCTCTATGTATGGGGACAGGCCGCGGGCGACCGTTGCGCGCTGGGCATCGCCGGCGCAGGCAACCGCACGAACGAACTCGATGTCATGCTCCGCGGCTCCGTGCGTGAAACCGTGCCGCCATCCGTGCCGGCAGGGCTGATTACGGGCACAGTCACTCTCACCGAAGTGAACTTGCGGTGGTCTCCCGCGAGCGACAACGTCGGCGTGGCAGGCTACAACATCTACAAGAACGGTGTCTGGCTCGATGCGACAACCACCACGCAGTACCGCAACGCAGACCTGTCGATAGGACCAAGCATCACCTACACGGTCACCGCGTTCGACGACGAGATGAACGAATCTGCGCCAAGCGAACCAATCACCGTCGTGCCCGAGCCGGCTGCGGCTGTAACGCTTGGCATTGCCGGCGTGCTGCGTTGGAGGAGCGTGCGGAGAGGGAGTGGGGAGTGAGGAATTCGGAGGAGGCGGGGTAACGGCACACACGGCGATGAACCACAGAGTCACAGAGGCACAGGGGAGTGTGCGCACTGTGCGCAACGCGAAGTGCAGCCGGGCGTTCACTCCCACCGCACACGGATGTAGACGACGACCCTGCCGTTCGGATCGGCGGCCGTTGAACAGAGCTTTGTGGGGTCAGGCCCGGAGTTATTAGTTCGCGGGCGACCCAAATGGAAATGTGCCAACTAATAACTCCGGGCCTGACCCCAACGCGACGCGCCGATCGGGTCTGGCGAGCTCATCGGGCCCAAGACTATCCTCATAGAATCAGGCCCTGACCACCGCGGCGGAGGCACGGTTGACGTGGTGACTGCCGACGACATCGACTGGGCTTCTGCTCCCGTCCCGCCTGTTCGTGGCAGGTCGCAGTACTGGACACATTGCCTCGCTTTTGGTACCATTCATCGCTAACCACATGATGATTGGAGCCGCATGACACGCAGGGAACGCGTTCTGACAGCCCTCGCGCACGAGCAGCCGGATTGCGCGCCGTGGAACATCGAGCTTACCTCGCCCGAGCAGATGCGCGTATGCGATCATCTCGGCATTGCCCCGGCGGCTTTCTTCGACATGGCCGGCAATCACATCGAGAAGGCGGACTACAACATCGGCGGCGCGACCGTGCGGCCCGGGTTCTTCAGGGACGAATTCGGCGTCGTCTGGAACCGCAGCGGGATGGACAAGGACATCGGCGTCATCGACGAGGTGCTCCTCAAGGAGCCGTCGCTCGAGGGGTATGCGTTCCCCGCGCCGCCGCTCGATGCCGTGCGCGCCGCGAGCGCGAAGCTTCTTGGCAACGGGCGCGACACGCTGAAGCTGGGCAAGATCGGCATGACGTTGTTCGAGCGTGCATGGAGCCTGCGCGGCCTCGAAGACATGCTGATGGATTTCCACCTCAATCAAGAATTCGTTCGTGGACTGCTCGAACGAATTCTTGAGTATAACTGCGCGATCATAGAAACGGCGTGCGAGACGGAGATTGATGGATTCTACTTCGGGGATGATTACGGCCAGCAGACCGGCATGATCATGAGCCCGGATACGTGGCGCGCGTTCATCAAGCCGTGCCTTGCCCGCATGTTCAGCCGCGTGAAAGCCGCGGGCAAGATCGTCGCGCTGCATTCGTGCGGCAACATCAGCGCCATACTCGGCGACTTGATCGACATCGGGCTTGATGCGTACCAGACCGTGCAGCCTGAAATCTACGACCTGCGCACGTTGAAACGCGAGTTCGGTTCGCGCCTGACGTTCTGGGGCGCCATCAGCACGCAGCAGACGTTGCCGTATGTCGCGCCCGGCGAGTTGAAGCGCATCGTGCGCGAGACGATCGGCATCCTCGGCGAGGGCGGCGGGTATATCTGCGCGCCGACGCATCGTGTGCCCGATGATGTGCCGGCGGAGAACATCGTCGCCCTGATCGAGGCGCTGAAGGAGCAGGAGACTCGCTGAGCCGGTGCGGTGGCGTGTGGATGGGTGCTTTGCGCCCGTTGCCAGCGCCTCCGGCCTCGGAGAGGCCAGCCACATCTGCCCGCAAGCCTGTTGGACATCCCCTCTTCATTCTGCTACAATACGCGTGGTAATCATACAGGCGCGGTGCGTGAACGAGAATGACACGATAAAGCTTTCCCACGGCAGCGGCGGGCTGCAGATGCAGGACCTGTTGCGGGCGCGCGTCTGGCCGCGGCTGGACAACGAATGGCTGCGCGAGCAGGGCGATGCGGCCGTGCTTGCCTGCCCCGCGGGCGCACAGGCGGTGTTCACCACTGATTCGTTCGTGGTGCAGCCGCTGTTCTTCCCCGGCGGCGACATCGGCCACCTGTCCGTCTGCGGCACAGTGAACGACCTGGCCATGATGGGCGCCGAGCCCGCGGCATTGTCCCTTGCCTTCATCCTCGAGACGGGATTCCCCGTCGAGTCGTTCGACAGGATCGTCGAGAGCATCGCGGCGACGGCGCGGGCGGCATGCGTGGCCATTGTGACCGGCGACACGAAGGTGGTCGAGCGCGGGCATGCGGACGGCATGTACATCACGACAAGCGGGCTGGGATGGAAGCGGGGGGCTGCGCCGACAGGCTGGCGGACGGTCGAGCCGGGCGACGCGGTGATCGTGAGCGGCACGCTTGGCCATCATGGCGTCGCCGTGCTTGCCGCGCGGAACAAGCTGCCGTTTGCCACCGAGCTGCGCACGGACGCCGCGCCGCTGAACGGCATGGTGAAAGCGCTGCTTGACGCGCATCCGGATGTGCGCTGGCTGCGCGACCCGACGCGCGGCGGCCTTGCCGCGGCGCTCAACGAGCTCGCCGAACAGGCGGGCATCGAAGTCGTGATCGACGAGGCGCGCGTGCCGGTCTCGCCTGACGTGCGCGGCGCGGCCGAGGTCCTCGGGCTCGATCCGCTCTACCTGGCGAACGAGGGGCGCTGCGTCGTCGTCTGCCCTGACGCCGCGGCCGCGGGCGTGGTTGCATGCCTTCGCGCGCACGAACACGGCGCGGGCGCTGCGCGTATCGGGACGGTTGCCAGGCGGGCGACGCCCGGGCGTGTGCTCATGAAAACGCTTCTCGGCGGCACGCGGATTGTTGACATGCCCTCGGGCGAGCAGATGCCGAGGATATGCTAGGATTTCAGATTTGTGATTTCAGATTTCAGATTGCGCAGGGGGACGAAGGGCCGATGGCGTGATGCGGGCATGGCCAGCGCAACAGTCCGTGTGGGTCCGTGAACGTCCGTGTCTTCAGGGCTGACCGACGACGAGAACGACGACGAGGACGAGTACGATTACGAGATGGACGCGCAGCAACCATTGACCACTGATGGGTTTCTCGGCATACGGCGCCGGTGGCTGGGCGCAGTGCTCTGGCTTGCGCTGCTGGATGCATTTGCGCGGTTCTGCATCTGGACGTGGCCGCATCAGCCGGCGTACCTTGCGTTTCTGGCGGTACTGACGTCAGGTGTGTTTGCGCTGACGTTCTGGCGGCCATGGTGGGGCCTGTTCGCATTTGTCGTCGTGGTGCCGGGCATCACGACATCATCGCTGACGGTGTTCAACTACATCGATCCCGCGCGGCAGCTAGGGGTGTTCGGCCCGGCGGCGCTGATGCCGGCATACGGGTTCATCCTTGGCGGCTGGCTGCGCGCGCTGGTGCTGAAGGATGACGCGGCGCCGAACCGGCTGCGGCCGCTGCTCCTGCTGTTCTGCGCGCTGACGGTGCTGAGCGCGGTGGCGACGGCGTGGCGGTACGCGGACTTCTGGCCTGTGCGGAACGCGCCGTATCTCGAGCAGGTGGTGAACGGCGAAGGGATGACGGCGGGCAAGGCGTACGTCGAGATCGCGAGGACGCTGGCCAACTATCTTGCGGGCCCGCTGCTGCTCATCGGCGTCTGCCAGGCGGCGTACACATGGCGGCGGCGGACGGGCCGGGAAGATGCATGGCCGCGGTGGCTGGGGCTGTACGTGTTGCTGCCATTGCTGGTGGGGAGCGTGGCGCCGATCGGGGTGGGGCTGTACCAGGTGAAGGACGTATGGTTCGGCGCGCACAAGTTTTACGTATGGCCATGGATGAGCAGGATCAACGCGACGTTTTTCGATCCGAACGCGCTGGGCAGTTTCATCGTGCTGTTTGTGCCGTGGGTGCTAGCGGTGGCGCTGCTGCTGGTCAGTGTGCGCTGGTGGCTGGCGCCGTCGGCTGCGGTGTGCGGCGGCGTGCTGTCGTACGCGGCGTACCAGCTTGCGATGAACTCGGGTTCGAGGACGGCGGCGGCGGGCGTGGTGGTGATGATGATGATCGCGCTGTTCGTCTCGCTGCTGCTGGGCCTTCTGCGGCTGGCGCGGGGGTGGCCGCGCGTGTTGCGCGGCACGGCCACGGCGGTGCTGTGCGCCGGGTATGCGGCGGTGATGCTGTGGGGATTCTACGTTGCCGCGCCGCGCGGTGTTGCGTGGGTGAAACGCCAGCCGCGCATCGTCGGCACGTCCCTCGCACGCCGGCTTGACCAGATTCCCGTCGGCTCGGTGCGCAGGCTGGCCAGGCAGGTGATGACATCGCGCGGGCCGTATGCGCAGCTTGCGGTCCTGATGATGCGGCAGGCGCCCATGACGGGCATTGGGCTTGGCGCGTTTGTCATCGAGTTTCCCAACTGGAAGAAGCTGAGCCGCGAGGTGATCTATGTGCCTGACACGGCGTGCAACTACTACCTGCAGATCGGCGCCGAGCAGGGCATTGTCGCGCTGGCGGTCATGCTGGCGATATTCGCGGCATGGTGGCTGTGCTGGTGGCGTCTCCTGCGCGCGCGGCGTCACACGGGATGGTGGGTCTTCATTGGCGCAGGCATGGCAAGCATGCTGATCGTCTTCCTGTTTGGCATGCATACGCGGGCCGACGAAATCCAGTGCCTGTTCTGGCTGTTCGCGAGCCAGCCGTTCGCGGCCGAGGCGCTGCGCGCGCGACCGGCAGCAGGGCCGCCGCGCCGGGGCATGCGGTACGCATGGCTGCCCGCGGCGATTGTGGCGGGGCTGTACATCGAGGCCGCCGCGACCAGGCTTTCCCTTGCCGACCAGCGCGCGCGGTTCGGGTGGTACAAGACTGAGGGATTCCATGAATGGGAACGATGGGGCGAGCCGGGCGGCGTGCGCGTGCGCTACACCATGAGCACGGCAACGGATACGATCATGTGTGAGGGAATCGTCTTCAGGCAGCCGTGGGCGTGTCTGCATCCGGACGTCACGGCCGCGCCGGTGCGCGTGACGTTCGAGCTCGGCGGCGTGTCAACGTCCGTCATTGCCCGCACGAGCGAATGGCAGACGATGGACCTTGCGGTGCCGGCGTCAGCCGCCGGTTCGCCGCTGGCATACCGCATTGCCGCCAGCCGCGTCTGGTCGCCCAGGCAGTACGGCCTTGGGGACGACTTGCGCGAGCTCGGCGTGCTGCTGCGGGAAGGGACGTGGGAATCCGATCACGGCCTGTATGCCGAGGAACGCTGGGCCAAGGATGAGTCGGTCATGTCGGAACGGTCCTACCGCTGGGCCGGCCGCGAGGCCCGTATGCTCATCCGCGCGCAGGAGCCATACGTCCGCCTCCCGGTCCTTGTGAGCACACCGGACGTGACCTCTGCGCCGGTCACGATCACCATCTCGGTCAATGGCGCTGAAGTTGCACGTCCTTCATGGAGCAGTCCGGGCTGGCAGGTTGTGACGGTGTTCCTGCGCGGCGCGGGAGACGCGGCACAGTGCGCGTTGAGCCTTGCGGCGAGCCGCACGTGGCAGCCGTCGCGGCACGGGCTTGACGACACTCGCGAGCTTGGGTTCGCCATCGGCACACCCGAGCCGGTTCCCTTCGAGGGATTCTCGCACAGCGAGACGTGGCAGGATCAGTTCTCGTACCGCTGGGCCGGCCGCGAGGGCCGCTGGTGCGAGCAGGCTGATGCGGACGGCAGGCTTGTGGTGACGTACCTTGTCGGGCATCCTGACGCGGCCGGCCGGCCCGTCACATGGTCGCTCGATGTGAACGGCGTTCCCGCCGTGGTCGAGCATGTGACCAACGGCGCATGGCGCGCCGCGGTCGTCCCGCTGCGGCCACGCGAGTGGGCAGACCTGCACGCAACCGTCGACCGGACATGGCGGCCGTCCGAGGCGGGCATGGGTGACACGCGGGAGCTTGGTTTTGCCGTGCGAATGCAGTGAACCGGCGGCCCTTCACACGCACCAACGACATGCGATGAACAACGCAGTGACAGAGGCAGTGGATGCAGGTGGATTCCAGGGGATGAGCGTATGGACAGCCCGTGCGCGGCGCGGTGCCGCGCTGCTCGCCGTCTGTGCCGCCGCGGCGGTGCTGTGGCACGCCTACGGCCCTGGGCCGGGGGGCGGGCCGGCGGCCTTTGTTCCCTCGCTCACCCGTGGCGAGGCGCTGCGGCTCACGTGCTATGCCGCCGCGGGCGGTGTGGGCGTGGTAACCGCACTGGCGCCGCTGGCGGGGCTGTGCCTGCTTGCGTTTTTGATACCGCTGATCAACAGCGTGCCGCTGCTGATCAACAGCGGCGCGCCCTATCCGGTCGTGCTCTTCGCGGGCATCGGTTGCCTGGCCGGCTGGCTGGTGAACGAGGCGGTGCATCCGCGGCCGCTCGAGGCGTTCCGCGGCAGGTTCTGGCTTGTCGCGTTCGGCGTCTTCCTTGCGATTGGCGCGTGGGCAAGCCTGGTGCGGTATCATCCGCGGTGGCAATGGGACATGCCGGAGCTGCTGGGGCAGCCGGTGAACGTCAAGGGGATGCTGCGTGGCGATGCGGTGCGTTACATATGGTTTGTGCTGGTGAACGGCGTGCTATGGATCGCGCTGGTCATTGCGACGCAGAGCATTCTTGCCCGCCACCGGGCGCGGGGAACGAGGCCGGGCACGGCGCTCATCTGGTCGCTTCTCGCGGGCGCGCTTGGCGCGGCGTGCATGGCGGTCTACCAGATCGGCCTGACAGTCAACTGGTTCGGCGAGGCGTACAAGCTTGTGCCGTCGCACATCCACTTCGGCGCGAACACGTCGTACTACTGGACGCGGCTGAACCGTGCGAACGGCACGTGCACGGACCCGAACGCGCTGGGCACGCTGATCGGTCTGTGCATTCCTTTTGCGGCGGCGCGGGTGGTGTTTGCGGGGTCGTGGACGTCGGCGGGCTCGTGGATTCAGCGGTGCGTCGCGCTGGCCATCACCGTGATCTACGCCTTTGGCATACAGTACTCCGGTTCCCGCAGCGGCCTGCTGGCGGCGCTGCTTGCGTGCGCGCTGACGATTGTCGTCGGCCTGGTCTATGCGGCGGATTCGTTCCTTCGCCGGCGCGGCGCGCCGATATGGTCGCGCGTCCTGGCCGCCACCGTCATCGCCGGCCTGTTCGCCTATGCGTTCATCTTTCTGCCCACGCTCATCAACGTTGCCGACCGGCGTCTCCAGATCACGCAGTCGAGCAGCTCGCTTGCCCGGCGGCTCAAACGCGATTTCCGCCTCTTCCAGCAGCGCCAGAACATCTTCGACATGATCAAAGACAACCGCCGCATGCAGTACTGGCGCTACGCCCGGCGGATATGGATGGAGTATCCCCTCACCGGGATCGGTCTGGGCAGCTACGTCATCGAGCTGCCCAACTACTGCGCGGCGAACAGGG
>JAAYZF010000256.1 GCA_012514975.1 bacterium | reverse complement strand
GGCTGCCCGCCGTTCACGAGGAACGGCAACAACACCGAGAACTCGATGAGCAAGGTCGCCTACACCAGGGGCAACGACCTGAGCAGCACGCACGACTTCTCCTTCGAGAACGAAGTCTACCTCAAGCTCGCTGGCATCGCTTCCCTCAAAGCGCCCACCGCCGAGGAGATGCTGGGCTTCGATGCAGAAATCGGCGCGTCATTCAAGAACAACACATCCATCGGCTGGGGCTACACCGAGTCCTTCAAATCCCGCGGCACGGAAACGTTCTACTCCATGACCACCAACAAAGACGGCAAGTACGGGCAGCTTGTCTACGCCCAGCCGACCATCGACACGCAGCCGTACTGCGTCTACAGCCAGGACGGCTCCGTGCGGCTCCTGTCCTACAACACCGTCAACGTCGGCATGCTGAACATCGGCTATGAGAAGTTCGAGCTCGCCAACCCGCCGAAGGGCATGGTTGCGCTCGAGCCGACATCAGATCTCCCCTATTGGAAGAACGACCGGCCGGAGTTCCTTTCCTACTCCCCGCAAGTCTACAAGCTCTTGAGCAAGCAACTCCTTCCCTCGCAGTTCTCTGACAGCGGCGGCTCCTTCGTCAGAACATGGGAAGGTTACTTCGAGGTGGGCAACAAGAGCTCGCTGGGCGTTATCGTCAATGCGAAGGCCGTTCTGTTCCTCGGCCTCAAGGTTGAGTCCCGCAATGAACTGTCGTTCGAGTTCAAGTACTCCCAGAAAGAATCGTGGTCCGAGGAGCTCTCGTTCAATATCGGCGTGATCCCGGCGCCTCCCACCGGCTCGAGTGTGAACATCCAAGGTATGGCGGTCGACGCCTATTGCTACATGCCGATGCCGGGCGTAGACCTGCGCAAAATCCTCCGCCCGGAATGGCTCCCCGATTCTCGGGTCAACAAACAGTTCCAGGTGCCCTGGCTGATGACGTGGAAAGTCAAGGGGACCGAGTAACTGCCTGAACAGCCGCGCTGAAGCGAACTGGATCACTGCCCGTGCCGCTGTGCGGCGATCCCCGGTATGCTCTGCGTCAGCCTGGGGCTGACCGCGCCGGCGCTTGACAAAACCGGCGTATTTGGTATACTATATAAATGCTGTACGCCCCTCTTTTGGGGCGGCATTAACCAAGTGAGGACCATCATGGCCTACGTCATAAACAAGGATTGCGTCGCCTGCGGCACGTGCAAGCCGGAATGCCCGGTCGAAGCGATTGAGGAAGGCGACCCGATCTACACAATCGACCCCGACAAGTGCGTCGATTGCGGCAAGTGTGCGGATGTCTGCCCCGTGAGCGCGATCTCGCCGGGCGAATGACGCATTCTTGTCGTTTGTCTTCCCACAGCGGGCACCGGCGTGCCCGCTGTTTTTCTTGCCGGCAATGGCATGATCACCCTCCTCATCCTCATCGCCCTCGCCGTCCTCGGCTGGTCCTACGCGGCCGGCCGCGGGCTCAGCCGCCTCTCGACCGTCTTTGACCGGCTGCTCCGCCTTTCGATCACAAGCGTCATTGTCTCCGCCGCGGCTGCAATGGCGTTTGCCGTGCTCGCGCGCATGCTGCACGGCTATGCGTCCGGCCTGTTCGGCGTGCGCGTGCACGACTTGGCGCACGACATGCCTGCCCTTGCGGCCCTGCTCGCGGCCGGCTGGTGCATGCTGTTCGTGTTCGCCGCGCGCAAAGCAGTCTTGGTGCGCATGCGCCGCGCGGCGGTCGCGGGCCGCGTCACTGCCGTGCGCGTCGAGACGCACGATGTCTCGCATCTCTTCGTCCCCGGATACTCACTGTTCCAGACCGTCTGCCGCGTCGCCGCCGTTCTGCCGGGCAACATGGTCTGCCGCTCGCGCACGCGCGAATTTTCATTGCGCATCCCCGGCCTTCCCCGCCCGCTCGACGGGTTGCGCATCGTCCATCTCTCCGATTTTCACTTCGAGCGGCGCCTGACGCCGGAGTACTACCGGCGGCTCGTGACCGAGGCGAACAGCCTCAGGCCCGATATCGTCGCAATGACCGGCGACTTCTACCAGTCCGCGTCATGCATTCCCGACATCGCTGCCATTCTCGCGGGACTCCGCGCGACGCACGGCGTCTACTTCGTGTGCGGCAATCACGACATATGGCACCGCCCCGCCGAACTCGTCAAGGCGCTGCACAAGAACGGCTTCGTCCACCTTGGCGGCGCCATCGTCCGGATTGCCATTGGCGATGCCTGCGTCGAGATGGCCGGTACGGAACGCCCGTGGCGCCATGACAACCTGCGGTCAACGCTTGGGCCGAAGCCTGCCGGCGCGTTTCGTCTCGCGCTTACGCATCATCCGGACAACGCGCTGTGGCTGAAAGACCATGATGCCGACCTGGTGCTTGCCGGGCATACGCATGGCGGGCAGAACGCACTGCCGCTGCTCGGGCCGCTGGTGGTGCCTTCATGCCGCGGCCTCGGCCATGCGGCGGGATTCGTGCCCTACGGAGACACCCTGCTCTACGTGACGTACGGCGCGTCGCCCGCGGCAGCCGTGCTGATGCCCTTCCGCCTGTTGTGCCCGGCGGAAGTGGTGTGCCTGGAGCTTACCTGTGCCGCGCCGTCTCCCGAGGCGCGGCAGCAATGAGGTGACCATGTCCTTCAGACGTTCTGGATTGCGCGCACGCTTGAGACCGCAAGGGGCTCGGTACGGCCTGCTCTTCAGCTCGATCGGCCTGTTTGCCGCGCTGCTGGGCGGCGGCACCATCGGCTATCATCTGATCGAAGACTGGTCGTACTTCGACGGATTCTACATGACGGTCATCACCATCACGACCATCGGCTTCGGCGAGCTGTACCCGCTGAGCCGTGACGGCCGGATATTCACCGTCGTCCTGGCGCTTGGCGGCGTCGGCACGGTTGCATCAATATTGTCATCGGCAGCTTCAGTCATCATCAGTGGGGAGTTTTCACGCGCTATGCGAGGCCGGCATATGGAACACGACATCCGGAAAATGGAAGGTCACACCATCCTGTGCGGGTGCGGCAGAACCGGCCAGGTGGTGCTCGAAGAACTGCAGCAATGCAAGGAACAGGTGCTCGTGATCGACCGCAGTCGCGCCGTCTGCGATGAGCTCGAGAGCGCGCAGGTGCCGCATATCTGCGCTGACGCGACGCACGACGTGGTGCTCGAACAAGCGCGTGTGTCAACGGCAAAGGGCCTGATCAGCGCCCTGCCCGACGATGCCGACAATGTCTTTGTGACGCTGACGGCGCGGGGCATGGCGCCGTCACTGCTCATCGTCGCCCGCGCCGCGCAGAAGAGCAGCGAACGCAAGCTCATCCGCGCCGGCGCCACCCGCGTCATCCTCCCCAACGAGGTCGGCGGACGGCACATGGCGCATGTCATGCTCCGCCCTGAAACGGTCCGCTTCGTCGATGAACTCACCGGCCTGCACAACCCCTCCGTCGGCCTCTCTGAAATCCACATCTCGGCATCATCCTCCTGGGTGGGCAAGACTCTTGGCGAATTGCACATCAGGTCGGAAACCGGTCTGAACATCCTGGCTATCAGACATGACAATGGCGAGCTTGCAGTGGACCCGGGGCCGGTCACGCGGTTCGCGGCGAACGATGTGCTCATCGTCTTTGGACTGCTCGAGAAATCACACGCGCTGAACAGGGAGTTTTCTGCCAACAGCGCCGGATGAGCAGCCCTCGCTATCGCCCCAGCGCGCGCAGCGTGTCGTCCTGGTCGAATGATCCTTCGGCCGTGCGCACCGGCGTGCCGTCAGCCGACACCGTCACCTTGTAGCCGGTGATAATGTGGCCCGTGTATACGGCGACGCGGTCGGCACGGTATACGCGGTTCAGATCGACCACCGGATACTCGACCGGCAGATTCGTCGCCTCGCCGCCGCTGAGCCGGAGCGTCGCATCGACTGGTGGGAGCGTTGCGTTCTTGAACGACGAAAGCGGGCCGCTGTTCTCCTGCGCACGCACGCGCGGCTCGAACACGACCGTCACGTCGTACGCGCGCGGCGGGCCGCTGAGTGAGAGTTTGACCATGGCGCCGCATTTCATCCCGACGGATGCGCCCGACTCGGCGCTGAATGCCTTGCTTCCTGACGGCGAGGTGAACAGGTCGTCTGAATGGAAACGCCCCGCCGGCTTCGCGTTCCTAGCCGCGACGCCGTCACGCACCGCCGCTCCCAACCGCGCCTCAACTTCCACGGAAAGCCTGTTGGACAAGGGCTCCTGCGGGCGCCATAACCCGAGTTCCCTGTCATATGCGCTCTGCTGGCGCTGTGCGCATGCGCTCTCGACATGCGGCGGCGCGTCAGGCGCGACTGCCGCATATCCCTTCTCCGCCAGCTCATGCGCGATGTCCGGCACGTCGCCCAGCGCGATCCTCAGTGCCTGCACCGGCGCGCCCTTCTTCGGCTCGGGAAACAGGGCGAGTGTGCGGCCCGCCAGCCTGTTTGACACGTATGCCGCTATCTCGCCCGCGAGCGCCTCCGCCTGCACTGCCGTGAACGGATTGCTCGCTGACGCGCCAAGCGCTTGCACTTCACGGCCGCTAACAGGTATAATGACTCCCAGCGGCGTCACGGTGATCGCCCCGCCGCCGGCTGAAAGCACGTACGTGCTCGCCGATGGCATGCCCTCGAATGCCCAGCCGGCCGATTCGCGCGGCACAGCATCCTCCGCGGCCTTCTTCGGCGATTCGAGCAGCGAGACAGGATCGCACCCGGCGAGCATCAGAGGCGCCACGGTGCATGCCAGCCCGAGCGCCACGAGGCGCATGCGCCCGGCATGCCTGTAAAAAAAAGTTGTCATTCGTGCATCGCGTGTATGGTTCATGACGCGTAGTATAGCACAGAATCCACCGTAACACAACCCGGGAAATTGGGAAGCAATGTCCGGTCAGCTCATCACAACCGCCCTTGCTGCCGCGGCCGCCCGCCTCGGCGACGCAGGCATCCAGCCCGCCGCCCGCGAGGCGCGCTGGCTGCTCGAACATGTTCTCGATGGCGACCGCTCATGGCAGCACGAACCATCGGCGCGCCTCACTGGCGAACAGGCGCGCGCGCTCGATGCGCTTGTCGCACAACGCGCGACGCGCTACCCGCTTCAATACCTGCTCGGCGCCGTCGAGTTCGCCGGCCTCACACTGCGCGTCACGCCTGCCGTCCTCATCCCGCGGCCCGAAACCGAGGAGATGGTCGAACTTGTTTTGGAGCATGTCGCCGCTCGCGACGCCGCGCTCGAATGCGTCGATCTCGGCACCGGCTCAGGCTGCCTGGCGATCGCGCTCGCCAAAGCGCTGCCGCAATCGCGCTGGCACGCATGCGACGTCAGCGAAGCGGCTCTCGATGTCGCACGCGGCAATGCTGCACGGAACGGCCTTGCCGCGCGGATATCCTTCCGCCAAGGTTCCTGGTGGGCCGCGTTGCCCCAAGGCCACGAGTTCGATCTCGTCGTGGCCAATCATCCATATGTCGAGGAAGGCGCGCGGCTCGAACCGGAGCTCGCGCACGAACCCGCCGCAGCCCTCTACGCCGGCCGCACTGGCATGGACGCTTACCGCGCGATCGCGGCAGAACTCGACGTGCATCTTGCGCCGCGCGGGATGTTCTTCGGTGAACTTGATGCCGCGCACGCCGAGGACACGCGCGCCCTGCTTGCACGCCACACGCAGCGCGCCGTCACTCTTCACACCGATCTGTCCGGCCGCGCGCGGTTCGTCTCGGCAGGCTGCCCGCCGTGCGGGTAAGGCGGGACGCCAGTCCCGTCCACGCGCGGCGGGTGTGCCCGTACCCGTTTGCCCGTCGTTCGGCATCCCCCAAATGCCGTACTGGGGGATGGCATCCCCCAATTCGTTTCCGGGGGATAGACGACGATCCTGCAGTTCCGCCTGGATCGGCGGCCGTTGGTGCCGTATGTGGATGGGTGCTTTGCGCCCGTTGAACCGGCCTCAGAGAGGCCAGCCACACCTGCCGGTGTGGATGGGTGCTTCGCGCCCGTAGCCAGAGCACCGGCTTCAGCCGGAAGTCTTGCGCGGCCTTTAGGCGCGGAGTCTGCTCAGGCTGAAGCCCTCGGAAGGCTTCGGCCTGAAGGCGGTACTCTGACGCGGAGAGGCCAGCCACATCTGTCGGTGTGGATGGGTGCTCTGCGCCCGTTGACCGGCCTCAAAGAGGCCAGCCACATCGATCAAGCCACAAAGAGTCACAAAATACACAAAAGAGAGTCGGTAGTTCTGTGATTCTTGTGCCGTTTTGTGGCTGCAGCTATGAGTCTGGACGGACGCTCCGCGCCCGTTCAGAAACGTTCAGTCCCGCAACGATACGCCCGCCGGTGACCCCGCCGGAATCCCCCTTTACGGCGACGAGAGCTTAGTTTCCGCGGGTTGTCCCCGCGCCAATGGTGGATGCTGCCAGGATCACTTCGGTCAACGCGCCCATTGCACGTCGCGGCAAGGGAGGGCGAACGGTCGTCTGAGTACGTTTTGCAGAGTCGACGAGCCTAATAGTAGTAGTACATGTCATATACTCGGGCAACTCTCATGGTGACGTCAACCGAGAGTGCCCGGACGAACCCCTCGCTATAGAAAGTGCCGGTTGGCACCGCATATATCCACAGCAACTCGTTTGTCCTGTTCGCTAGAAAGTCATGGTCATATCCGCTACTCGTTACGCATAGCGGATGCCCGACTTTGTCGATGACTTCATTGGTTGTCATGCCCTGGGCAACACGCCAGAAGACTGTGCAGCTACCTCCTGGACGCATTGCAGTTTCATCACGTATCTTCCTTCTGCCACTGAGATTCAGTAATCCCCACGGGGGATAGAGAAACCCGACCGCAAAAGAGTACGCACAAAGTGAAGATAGCAGGACCATACACGCCAAAAGTGTCTTCCTTCGAACGAATTGCACTATGCATAGCCAGACCAGTAACACGATTACCCCTACAATGACGATGCACAACAACGGTAGAATGCGGTGAATGACCCAGAGACTACCCAAGGCAGACCTGATATGGCAGGCGAGGGTTTCTATGAATGGGGCGATTGACCAATAGACCAGCACCACGAGGCATATAAGCGCTATCATCGACCATCGTTTCATAACGTGCCCCCTACTTGCAGTGCGGAGACTATCAGAGTTGCGCGCCACAGCTCACAACGGGGTGGAGACTAGGACATGGCATACTCCTTTCCTGTCTGACACTATGAGGAACGCATACGTACGACCCGAAACGCTAATCGTTTTCAGATTCAGAGGCCTTTCATACACTGGATCGCGCGCCTCTCCCCAGATGACATCGCGCTGCACTGTTGACACGTCAGGTTCACCAGCGGAAGGCACTCTGTACCGCACTATGCGTCCGTCAAGGCACATCAGGAGGCATGTGAACTGCCCCTCATCAGACGCTGCGATAACAGGATGCGGCCAGGTCAGGTCCGCTATCGGTCCCAGCGAATACTCACCCGTGGCGGACCACATTCCTCCAATGAGCTTTGCGCCTCTCACCATTGATCGGTCTCGTTCGTACCACCAGACGTACGTCGTGCCGTGCTGTGTTAGCAGAACACCAGCAATCACATTGGTCGATCTGCTGAGCTCATGGACTCGCTCCAGCTTTGATTCCCCGATGCCCCACTCGCCGTACTCCAAGGCGTTGTTCTTAACGTACAGCACACTTATCTTCTCTGGTGTGTCGTCCCAAGCGATCAAGCGTCCTAGATCTGCTGCACTCACATAGTTGCTTCCTATGGCGGTGGCAACAAATGACCTCGTTTGGTGTGGGGCATGGCCACCAGTCATAAGATTGGAGAGCCAGCGCGCTGGCGTCGCCAGAACTCCATATGTGTTCCTTTCGTAGCCGCCGATCACGCCATACATTGGCGCAACTGTCTGCGGCGTGCGCGCCAGAACGCCCGCGGCGAATACGCGAACGCCCCCTTCCCACCCGCCCAAGAGAGACTCAATACCGCGTGCGTGATCCAGATCAGGCATACTTGGCAGTGGTACCACATCGAACGAGTCTGGACCAGCGTTCTGGACAAGATATCGGTCGCCTCGACCATCGTTTACCAGTCCAAAGGCGCTGTCTGAGAGGCTGACGATTCTGTAACTGCGCAATGAACGACGGACACTGTCTTGCGCCGTCCATGTGCGCAAGTCTACCATCAACCACTGATTGCTGTCAGGTGACAGCCTGAAGAGATAGCTGTCAGCCCCCAGCACTAGGGCCATCGAGACGTTCTCGTTCCTCGCGATCTGAAGCGTACGATAGTTGATGTCACCGCTGCACAGGGTCCGCCAGGAGACAGCTGCACTCTCCATACTCAGCGACATCGCCAGTACCAGAACACACAACGTGGTGACTCCGGGCAACCCGCGCGCTGCCGCGACACTAGCCGTGGCGGTCGCTGCAGTATCGGCAACGGATCTGCTAGGGAATCTGGCCACAGTCACGCCTCCACCGTTGTTCCTGATCGCGAGTCCATCGTTTCGCCCGGTCGTACTGCTCCTCGTTCACGTCCGGGTAATCTGGCACATGCCCGCCCCAGATGTGCCCACCAAACCACCATCTCCAACCCTGGTCGTAGTGGGAGAAAAAATCCTGGCCCTGATGCATGGCAGATCGAAACGCTTCTGAATCACAGCACAGTATGGCCAAATCTACATCTACTTGCGAATCAGGCAGGTCTCTGAAGTGGCGCCATGTGTTGACTGGCGAGAAGGGGTCATAGTCCCGGTCTTCTCCGCTGTAATCACCTTCACCCAAGGGCTCGAAGCCTCCTTCATGCATGGGATTGGGCGGGACATTACTGTTGCCGTGAAGATACTCCGACCACCTGCCCAAATAATCAACATTGACAAGTGGCGAGTTGTGCACAAACCAGTACAGATTGGGCCCGTCATAGCCACTCGGCTCTCTCGTCATCCACCTCCCGCTCGCCGGATCATAGTACCGGAACCCGTAGTAGCTCAACCCGCTCTTCGCGTCGTATTCCTTGGAGGAGAAGCCAATGGAACGGGTCGATAGTTGATAGTCGATAGTGAGCCGAAGGCGGTGTACTCCAGCCTGTTCGTCACGCGCCCGGCATTTGCGGTCAGGAGTGTCACGTCGCCGCGATGGTTGTAGCTGTACCAGTTGGTGGCGCTCGGCTTCCATTCGGCGATTATGTCGCCGATCCCGCCGCCAAGGCCAAGGCCACGGGTGTAGTACGTGTCGAGCGTTTTGCTGCCGTTGAGTTCAGCCACGCAATCCAGTCCGTCGTACACGAAGTACCGCGTTGCACCGTCCTCGACGGCCTTCACCCGGCGGCCGAACGGGTCGTAGACGTATTCATAGTCGCCCGCGTCGGTGTAATTGCTGTCATTGTTGAACGAGATGCCCTGCAACTGGTTGTCGTGATCGTAGAAGTAGCGCGCGGCGAAGAGCCCGTTTGTCCACTTCTCAGTACGGTTGCCGTTGGCGTCGTACGCGAACCTGACGGACCCGGAGGGACCATCCACATTGCGCTCGTACTGCACGGATCCGTTCACGGTCTGGTTCGATCTGGTGATGCCTGAGATCATGCCGGCACTGTCGTACGCATAGCGATACGCCTCAAGTATAGCACTCGCGTTCCGATGCGTCAAGTTCGTGAGCCGGCCGATGGAGTCGTAGGCGTATTCGGCCTTCAGGCACGCAGGGCCGCGGCAGGTCGCCTGCGCGCAACGGCGGCGACAGCGATCAACGCGCCCGCGGACACCGCCGACACACACCCGCCTGCGACGAGCCCGGGTGTCTGGTACGTCCACACGACCTGCTGGTTGCCGGAGGCGAGTTCGACGGCGCGGAAGCACCCGTTAACGGTGGTCCATACTGCCGGGGCGCCGTTGGTCGTTACACGCCAGCCTGGGAGGTTGTTCTCGGCCATGACGAGCACGCCCGGGGCTGACAGCCGCGCATCCACGACGATGCGCTCAGGCGCGAAGGAGACGATGGAAACAGCTTCATCGGCCAGCCCGGCCGGCTCGACGAACGTTTTGTCCGCGCTGTTTGTCCAGAGAGCTTCAGCCCGCGGATTGAACGACGGCGCAGCGAGCTCGTCTATCAGTTTCGCCGGAGCCACGGAACGCACTGAGCGAACGATGCGCGCGCGGGGCATATAGCTGCGGCGTTCACCCACGCCAAGTCCGCCGCGCTGATCGGCCTCGAAGATGTATTTCACCGAGTAGAGATCATAGTAACGTTCCGCATTCTTGCCGCGAAGCGCGCGGACATCATCAACCTGCCTTGCGATGAAGGCGGAGAATCCGTCGAGCGTTTCGAGCCCGTAGTGCAAAGCGCGCAGATTCCCGCCGGTGAACGGTCCGCCATCAATGCGCACGTGTGCGCGTTGCGCCTCGGCGCGCAGTGCGTCAAGGCCCGGCTGCGGCGGGAACATGTCGGGCGGCCCGGTGGGATGCCCGTTGAAGCCGCGGTTGAAGTGGAACACATCGGCGAGCAGCAGCGCAAAGAGGCAGCCGGACAGGATGCGCACGGCATGGTTCCCGCCAAACCGCCTTCCGAACAGCAGCAGGCACGACGAAACGATGAGCAGCAGCCCCGCGCCGCTCAGCCCGCGTGACTGGACCTGCCGGACATGATCCGCAATGCGTACATAGGGCAGGTCTGGATGCCAGGTGAGGCCGAGCAGGAGGCATAGCACGCCCATGGCGCCGATCACCCACAGCGCGCTGCGCACCATGCGCGGCATGTGGGGCGACTCGACCAGTTGATCGAGCGACAGGCCCGCGAGCGCGCACAAGCTGAATGCGGCGAAGATCATGAACTTCGCCGGCGTCCTTAGGCTTTTGCCAAAGGGCAGAACGGCGGGCAGCGGGTTGTTCTCGCCATAGGCGTAGATGAGCGAGAAGGCAATAAGGACAATGAGAAACACAAACTCACGCCGCTTCCGCAGCACAAACGGGCCCAGCATCGCTAGCACAAGGGGCAGGATGCCCACATACTGCGAATACTCCCAGTAGTTCCAGAATCCGTCCTTTCCCCAGTAGATGGATGCGCCGCCCGTTGCACCGCAGACGTTGCCATGGAAGTACGGCACGATGAACGTGATCAACTGGGACAACGGCGTGCCCGTGTTCGGCGGCACCTGCCGCTGCGCCAGCGCGGCATACAGCGCCGTCGGCAGCAGATTCACCGCGCCGATGCACAGCGCGGCCGCGCCGATCACCGCATATCCCGCCAGCAGTTTCAGAACGCCTGCCGTGCGCATGCCGCCGGCGACGGATACCGCGGCAGTGCAGACGAAATGCAGCACGTACACCATGACGAGGAAGTACATGTACTGAGGGTTGCCGGCAAGAAAGGCAAGGCCAAGGCACAGGGCCGCAAGGGCAAGCGCGCCCGCCGTGCGCAGCCTTGTCCAGCGAAACAGCGACCACAGCACCGCCGGGATGCAGATGATGACCGTGTAATGCCCGTAGTTCATCATCCGGCATACATACGGCGTGCTCAGGCAGAAGGCGAGCGCCGCGAATGATGCGGCACGGCGCGAGCCGCCCAGCTCGCGCAGGGCGAGGAACATGAACAGCGCGGCGAACAGCACCTCGAATACCGCCAGTTCCTGCAGCGCGTTGATCGCCATCCGCCCGTTCCGCACCGCCAGAACCAGCAGCCAGTTGAACGGGAAGAACACCGCGTTCTCCGGCTCCGCCATGAACGGGCACCCGGAATAGGCCGTCGTGTCCCATTGCGGCAGATCGAGTGCGCTAAGCGATTCGGCGATGTGCGCGTTGCGCGGCGTATGCTGCGTGATGAAATCGAACCAGATGTACTTGCTGCACGTGATCTGCGGCCAGAAGAACGCAGCGATGACCACGGCGATCAGCGCAAGCCATGGCCACGAGTGTCCTGTCCCGCGTGCTTTCGTTGGCGTCTTCACCGCGATGAGAACCGTATCCTGGTTGCCGTCCAGAGGATTTTGAACCCGGTGCGGATGATGCTTTTGAACTCTTTCCAGCCGGTGCCGTGGCCGCTGACGCCGCCCTGGCGGTTGTGATAGCTCACCGGCACCTGCGCCACGCGCAAACCGCGCAGCACCGCCTTCATGGGAATCTCGACCTCATAGACGAAGCGCACGTCCTTGAAATCAATGCGTTTGATCGCGTCGCGCGTCCATGCCTTCGAGCCTGTCGTCACATCGGTGATGCGTCTGCCGCACATCAGGCTGACCCAGCCGTTCACCACCCAGTTGCCCACGACGCGGAAGAAGCTGAAGTGGTAGTTCGAGTCGTCCGATTCAGGCATGAAGCGCGAGCCGATGGAGAGGTCAGCCTCGCCGTTGACCACTGGCGCGAAGAGCGCGGGAAGGTCCTCGGGCGCGAACTGGAGGTCGGCGTCGAACTGGCACATGATGTCGTTGCGCGCGCGCGCGATGCCCACCTGGATCGCATGGCCTTTGCCCCGGTCGTTCTCGTTGCGGACCGCGACGATGTTCGCGTTTGTCCTCGCCATCTCCGCCGCGATCTCGCACGTGCGGTCCGTGCCGCCATGGATCACGAGCACCTCGGCGTTCGGCATCGCCTTCGTGATCCGATCGAGGCATTCGCGGATCGTGTCCTCCTCGAAGAGGCACGCGACGATGATGCTAACCTTCTGCTGGGCTACTTGATCGATGGTCATGCGGGCTCAGGGGTTGAACGGAGGGAATGATGGAATGATGGAATAGTGGAATAGTGGAATGATGGAATGTTGGAATGCTGGATGGATGGGTGGATAGGTGGATGGGTCGGTTGTCATTGCGAGTGCCTCGAGAGGCCCTGTTTACAGTTGTTGTCTTAAATCGCTTGCCAGCCGTCAGGCAAGCGATTTACCATTATTCCATCATTCCATCATTCCATTCCTCGGGCGGCGTCGGATGGGCGTCGCCGGCAGACGGCTCGACGAGCAGGTCGGCGAGAGTGTCGGTGAACTGGAGGAAGCGATACCGTGCTTTGCCGATGCGGGTTTTGACGGCTTCGTTGAACGAACGCAGCTCGCGCGGCAGGACGGCGACGCGGTACTCGCGCTGGCCCCTGAGCGCGACGGGCTGGGGCACGAGCCGCCCGGCAGCGGTTCCCGCAACGGCCGTCTGCTGGTTGAGCGCGCGGATGTCCCTGCCGGTGACGTCGCAGAGGACGACGCACGGATTTTTCATGAGGAGCGCCGCGGCCTCCCTTGCGCGGAGGTTCTGCGCGTCCCATTGGGCGGCAGACTGCTCGAGGGGAATCCACGCGAAATCGGCCATGGTGGCGCCGATGAGCATGTGGGCAAGCTGGTCGCGCGCATTGGTCTGCGACGCGAAGGCCGGGGCGATGCGCGGCGAATCGACGTCGGGCGGATAGGGTTTCCAGTCCGCGCCGAAGTGTGTTGCGCGGCAGTAGCTTGCGGTCTGGATGTTGACGACGAGCAGATCGGGCGGGTCGACCGCCGGAAGCGTCCAGTCGGCATACCAGGCAGCGCCGGCGGAGTAGAACGCAGCGTCGGGCGATGCCCAGATCCATGCGAGGCGTGCCGGCGCAAGCGGATTATACTGGCAGAGCCACACGCCGCGGCCATCGAGAGGCAGGCGTTCGCCGGCGATGGAGATGCTGTCCGCGGCGAGTGGAGTGGCAAGGCTTGCGGCTGCCTGGGCGACGAGGCCATTGTCCTGCGGGCCGCCGAGGAGGATGACGTTGCATGCGTCGAGCTCGGCCTGTGTCACCTCCTTGTCCGAGCGGACGGGGATGGTGGCTGCATCCATCGAGCGGCCGACGAAGCTCCAGCGGCTTATCTGCCTTGCGCAGGCGCGGAGGGCATCGAGGCGCGCGGGGTCGGCGGCGGTGGTGCCATAGACGATCATCAGCGGTTCGCCGGCGTAGAGGTTTTGCCAACTGCCCATCTGGTACGGGCGGATGGAAGGGACAGGTGCATCGTTGGTGGTTGAGAAGATGAACCCGTTGCTCGCGGCGTTCACATGGAGCACGCTGGGCAGCGGGGCTGGGACGCTCTGCTGCTGGCCGTTGACGATGACGGAGAGGAGTGCGTCGTTCTCGACGTAGTCTTCCGGCAGCGCGATGGCGGCGCGGCCGACGTTGTCGAGCGCGAGGATGAGCTCGTTGACGCGCATGAACCTGCCGTGCGCGCGGCACGAGGCGCGCGGGTCCTGCGCGGCGAGGATGGAAAGCCAGTACATGCGGTTGCACGGCGGGAACACGCTGTCGACGATCACCTCGCGCGGCGCGGGCACGCGGCGGAAGTTGACCATCCAGTCGACGGGATGAAATCGCTCGGCGGCGAATTCGAGCCGGTAGCCCGCGCTGGGTATCTCGCCATGGACAACAGGGAACGCGCGGCGCATGAGGTAGTCAACCGCGGCGCGCGAGAGGGCGGCGGGGATGACGATATCGGCCCCGCCATGCAGGGCGAGGACGGGGAGGTTTCTGAAGCGGTCGAGCGGGAGCTCGGCCGAGTAGCCGTTGAGCGCGGCGACGCTGGCAAACACGTCAGGCGCGGTCGCGGCAGTCACCCAGACGCCCTGGCCGCCCATGCCGCTGCCGATCAGGCAGATGCGGTCCGTATCGACATTATAGAAATTCGTCATGTAGCCGATCACATCGAGGACGTCGCGTACGGCGAGGCCGAGATAGCCTGTCGTGCGTCCGCGTCCGAGAGGCCGGGCGGTGAAATGCGGTGCGGCGGTTCTGAAGCGGACGGTTTCGGCGAGATGGTCTTCGCCGAGGTCGTGGAGGAGGACGATGAGCGGCGTTGGCACCGCGGGGTCGTACGGCCGTGGCATGGTCAGGGAAAACGGCTGGCCCGAGCCGTCGACGGGGGAGATGTACGCGGCCTCATACGTGCCGTGCAGCCCACCCAGGTAATCCTTGCGCGTGGCGAGCGCATCGAGTATCCGGTCGATCCTGGTCAGCAGCAGGTGGGTCGAGATGTCAAACTGGTAGTCGTTCGATTGCGCGAGCGCGGCGAGGCGCTGGAACGAGTAGCGGAGCAGGCCCTCGTGGCGCAGGACGAGGCGTCGGGCGACGTCGTTCGAGCTGAGCATGCCGAGCAGGGCCTGTGCGCGCAGCGCCCTGTTCGAGATCACGGCGCCGATGTCGGTGAGGTAGAGATTGACGTCCGTGCGCGGCTGGCGGTCGGGCAGGCCTTGGGCGACGACTTCGAGGCGGCAGGCGCCGGGGAAGTCGAATGCCTCGGGGATGCTGAGCACGCTGCTCATTCCATGCTCGAACGCCTGGGTTTTTGCCCCATCGCTGCTGATCCATGCGCCGGAGACGCGGGCGACGAAATCGGTCAGCGGTGGTTTCAGAGCAAGCCTGATGCTCAGGCGGTCGAACGCGGCGGTGGGGGCGCGCAACTGGAGGCTGAGCTGCTCGTCCACCCTTGCGGCAAGCGTGCGCAGGTGGGCGGATGCATCAAGCAGCCGCACCGAGAACTTCCACGCGCCGAAATAGTCTTCGCACTTGACGAGAACGGAGTGCGCGCCCTTGCCAAGGGTCACCAGCGTCCAGTCCTCGTCCTCGATGAAACCGCGCTCGGAAAACCGGTCGAGCACGCACTGCCCGTCAATCCATACCTTCAGACTGTCGTCGGAACCGGCATGGAGATACAGCGAGGTCGCCTCGGGCGCGACGAGCGACATGGATGCATACGCCACGGCGAGGTCCTTCATCCCGAACAGGTGGTCGAGATCGATCTCGCCTGTCTGCCACGCCACGCCTGTCACCACCATGCCCGGCCTGCCGGGGAACTGCGCGCCCGGTACGAGCACCGCCTTCTGCTCGCCGCCCATGGGCGTGAGAAAGTCGTAGCTGTAGCCCAGCCGCGCCGTCGCATCGGTCATGTCGCCCGACGCCCATACGTGCGGGAAGGGCCCGAGTACGGCCCAGTTCGTCAGGAATACGCCCGACGCAACAGCCTGCTCGGGCGGCGACGCGCTTGCGCACATGGCCGCCATTGCCGCGCACACGGCAAGAAGAGAGAATATCGAACGGGCCGGTTTACACATAAGCACAGAAGAGAGGAACTGGAATACTGGAATACTGGAATACTGGAATATTGGAATAGTGGAATAGTGGGGTTACTAATCTACTCTCTAACTAGGTTGCTATTTGTGATGGAATATGGTATAGTGGCTGCATGAAGACAACCGATGTACGAAAGCTGTCGATTTCGGCGCAGGAAACGATCCGCATCAAGGCGGTGGAAGCGGTAACAAAGGGCATGAAGCAAGTGGCAGCCGCGCAGATCTTTGGCGTAACGCGCCAGGCGGTGGGGCGGTGGATGAGGGCATACCGGCGCGGAGGCCAGAAGGCGCTGAAGGCACGCCAGGAAGGGCGGCCGCGCGGCAGCGGACGGCTGCAGGGCTGGCAGGCGGCGGTGATCGTGAAGGTGATGACGGACAAGGACCCGCGGCAGTTGAAGATGCCGTTCTATCTGTGGACGCAAGAAGCCGTGCGGAGTCTGATCAAACGGCGGTTCGGGATCGAGCTGTCGCGCAGTCAGGTAGGAAGATATCTCAAGGCGTGGGGCATGACGCCGCAGAAGCCCGTGCGCAAGGCGTATGAACAGGACCCGGTGGCGGTAACCAAGTGGCTGGCGGAAGAGTATCCGGCGATCCGAGCGCGTGCCAAGCGGGAGAAGGCTGAAATCTACTGGGGCGACGAGATGGGGATGCGGTCGGATCATCAGGCTGGCACGACCTATGCGCCGCGCGGCAAGACGCCGAAGATCACCGCCACGGGACGCCGGTTCAAGTGCAACATGGTCTCCGCCATCACCAACCGCGGGAAGCTGCGGTTCCTGCTGTTCAAGAAGGAGTTCACCGCAGCGGTGCTGCTGCGGCTGTTGCGCGGGCTGCTGAAGGACACACGCCGCAACGTGTTCGTCATCCTTGACAAGCATCCCGTGCATCGTTCGGCGGACGTGCGCAAATGGGTGGAGGCGAACCGTGGACGGATCGCATTGTTCTTCCTGCCAAGCTACAGCCCGGAACTCAACCCGGACGAACTGGTGAACCAGGACGTGAAAACCAACGCCGTAGGACGCAAGCCGCCGCACACGCTGCCGCAGATGATGCGCAACGTGCGGCACTACCTCAAGCAGCGTGCGGCGTACCCCGAACAGGTCCGCCGCTACTTCCATCATCCTGCTGTCAAGTATGCTGCATAGCATATGCAATTTAGTTTACGAGTAGATTAGTAAGTTTGTGTCCAGTCTGCTGCTCCTGCTGCATATAGATCATCGCAATCGCGAAGGATCAGTGTGTCAACCCAGTCTTCAGAAGCCTTCTTCGCCTCCAGGCCTTCGATGAGCTTGATCATTCCATTTTCGATTTTGCACGCTAGAGCATCAAGCAGATCAAAATCTTCGTCACAGATCTGCCCAGCCTTGCGATATGAGTGAACGCCCGGAACGGATTCGCCGATCGAGCCGCGAGCTATGTTCAGGAAGTTGATGTACTCCTTGATTGAGCGCCGGCAGTACCCTTCGGCGATGTTCCTGTGAACGGAGTCGGCACACGCAATTGCCTGTGCGGCCACTTTCTTTAGTTCATACGCGAAGGTGCTGAACACACGACAGGTGAGAACGTAGTAATCCCTGGCATCCTGCCACACGCGCAACTGCATGTAGCCCCGGTTTACATTCCTTCTGTGCGTTATCTGTTCCATTATTCCATCATTCCATTATTCCATCCATGCCTTCGGCGTGGCAAGCATTCCATCATTCCATCCATGCCTTCGGCGTGGCAAGCATTCCATCATTCCATGGTCTTCTTCACCGCCTGTGCAATTCCCGCGGCGTCCAGGCCGTACTCGGCATACAGCTCATCAGGTTTGCCTGACGAGCCGTAGTGCGTCACGCCCAGTTTCGTCAATTTGCATGTCACGCCAAGCTCGGCGATCACCTCGGCCACGATCGAGCCGAGGCCGCTTGTCACGACATGGTCTTCGACCGTAACGATGCGGCCCGTTGCCGCGGCCAGCCTGATGGCGTCAACGTCGGGCTTGAGCGGCGAGGAGATGTGGATGACGGCCGCGTTGATGCCTTCCTTCTTAAGCGTTTCGTGGGCCTTCACCGCGTTGTTGCACAGGCTGCCCATGACGATGATCGCCGCGTCGGCGCCCGGGCGGACGGTATCGGCCTTGCCGTAGCGGAAGGTGTAGGCGCCGCCGAAGAACGGCGTGCCATCCCCGGCGAGCACCATCGGCATCTTCGAGCGGCCCATGACCATCAGGCTCATCGCGCCGCTCTGCGCAATGTACCGCGTCGCGCGGTCCGTCTGATTCGGGTCGGCGGGCACGATGAGTTCCGTGCCGAGAAGGTTGCGGAACAGGCCGACGTAATCGACGCACTGATGCGTCTTGCCATCCTCGCCGACATCGAGGCCGCAATGCGTGCAGACGATTTTCTGCCGGGTGTGATTGAGGATGGAGAGCCGGTGCTGGTTGTATGTTTCGTCGATGCCGAACACGCCGAAGTCGGCGAAGAAGGTCTGCACGCCGCAGACGGACATCGCGCCGGAGATTGTCGCGGTGTTGTGTTCCTGGATGCCGATCTGGAAGAAGTTGCCGGGCATCGCCTTGGCGAAATCGCCGGTCTTGACGCTGGGCAGCAGGTCGCAGTCGAGCACGGCGATCGGAGTGGCATCGGCTGCATCCTTGTTTGCGTTGGCGACATCGGCGAGCGCGGCGCCCCAAGCGCTGCGGTTGTCGGTCTTCACATCCGGGCCGTAGGTGCGTGGTGTGCCGGTGGCGATATGGACAGGCGGGATGTGGTACGCCTGTTCCCAGGGCGTCGTCGCCTTCTCGCCCGTGCGGCGCTTCTTGAACTCGTCAAGGTCGTCGGCCAGGCCGAGCTCTTTGAGCGCGGCGCGGCACTGGTCTTCCGACAGCGCGGCGCCATGCCAGTGCGCGTCATTTTCCATCGAGGGTACGCCCTTGCCCATGACGGTATGGGCGATGAGCACGGTGGGCTTGTCGGCGGCGAGGGCGGCGCGGGTGGCTTTGTAGAGCGCCTGGAAATCGTGGCCGTCGACGTCGACGACGTGCCATCCGTCGGCGTCCCATCCTTCCGCGATGTTCTGGGGCATCACTTTTTTCGTTTCGCCGTTGATCTGCAGGCCGTTCAGATCGACATAGGCCACGAGACTGCGCAGGCCGAACTTGCCGGCTGTGCGGCGCGCTTCGCTGATCTGGCCCTTCTGCTGTTCGCCGTCGCCCATGAGACAGAAGACGCGGTACGGCTGCTTCTTCACGCGGCCCGCGAGAGCAAAGCCGACCGCGGCGGAAAGCCCCTGGCCGAGATTCCCCGAGTCCCACTCGACTCCAGGCGCGCACCGCTCGACATGGCCGGCGAACGCGCTGCTCATCTGGCGGAAATGGGCCACGGCCTGCTCGACCGGGAAGAAACCGCGGCGGCCCAGCACCGCGTACACGCCCGGCGACGTATGCCCGTGGCTCACTACGATGCGGTCGCGTCCCTGCATCCACGGGTCCTTCGGATTCACATTGGCGCATGACCAGAGGAGAAGATACATCTCCATCGACGACATCGACCCGCCCGGATGGCCGCAGGTGGCGAGCGTGGTCATCTTCAGTACATCGCCGCGGGCGACGCGTGCCGTCTCGCGCAGAGCGCTGATATCCGCGCCGGCGAGTTCCGGCGCCTCGAAGTTTCTGCCGCTGAACATGAAAGCAACCCCAGTTTGTTTAATCGGTGTTCCGCCTGCCGCGCAGGCATTCTTCAAACATCTGTGAATTATACCATTCCGCCCGGTGATTTGCAAAGGCCTTTTTTGACATTGCGCGGCGCTTTGGATACCATACTAGCGCCGTTCCGACTCTGTAACCAACGCGCCCGAGGGAGCACCATGATCAACGTCACCGTCTGGAACGAAGGAAGGCATGAGCTCACAAGCGGGGAAGTGAGGAAGGCGTATCCCGATGGCATCCACGGCGCATCGCCAATGGCCTCCGCTCCGCCGGCGACATCGCCGTGCGCACCGCCACGCTTGACGAGCCCGAGCACGGCCTCACCGAGGATGTTCTTGACACCACCGAGGTGCTGACCTGGTGGGGCCACATGGCCCATGGCGACGTGAAGGACGAGATCGTCAAACGGGTGCACAAACGCGTGCTCGAAGGCATGGGGCTCATCGTGCTCCACTCGGGCCACCACTCGAAGATATTCAAGGCGCTCATGGGGACGACGTGCTCGCTGACATGGCGCGAAGCCGGCGAAAAGGAACGCCTCTGGAACATCGAGCCGGCACACCCCGTCGCCGAGGGCATCGGCCCGTACTTCGAGCTGCCGCAGACGGAGATGTACGGCGAGCCGTTCGGCATTCCCACGCCCGACAAACTCGTGTTCATCTCGTGGTTCAAGGGCGGCGAAGTCTTCCGCAGCGGCTGCTGCTGGGAACGCGGCCATGGCCGCATCTTCTACTTCCGCCCGGGGCATGAGACCTTCCCGATCTACTACAATGAGACCGTGATCAAAGTGCTGCAGAATGCCGTGCGCTGGGCGCGCCAGCGTGTGCGCATCGCGGACAAATGCCCGAACGTCAAATCCATCGAACCGTTGACCTGAACAGAAGGGCAGCCCGCAGATTGCACAGATTGTTCGGATTACAGCATGGGCTTTGTAGCGCAAGCCTTCCTTTTTTCCCCCAATCTGCGTAATCTGCGTAATCTGCGGAAAGACCCCGGCAGGTACGCAGGCGAACAACATCATTTGTTAAGGAGCAACTGGACTATGAGCAAACTGAGAATCGGCGTCGTCGGCCTCGGCATCGGCCGCCACCACATCACCGGCTACAAAAGCCATCCCAACGCGGACGTCGTTGCCATTGCCGACCCGGACGCGGACCGGCTGCGCTCGATCGGCGACGAGCACCACATCCCCGCCCGCTTCGCCTCGTACGAGGAGATGCTTGCGGCGGAGAAACTCGATGTCGTAAGCGTCTGCACGCCGAACAAGTTCCACATGCCCGCGACGGTCGCCGCGCTCGAGGCCGGGTGCCACGTGCTCTGCGAGAAGCCCATGGCCATGAACACCGGCGAAGCGCGCAGGATGCTCGATGCGGCGAAGAAAGCGCGGAAACGCCTGATGATCAACTTCTCCTACCGTTTCACCGAGCAGTCCTGGGCGCTGAAACACCTTGTCGACACGGGCATCCTGGGCGATGTGTATTTTGCGCGGACGATCTGGCATCGCCGGCGCGGCCTGCCCGGCTTCGGCGGGTGGTTCGGCCAGAAGGCCCTCTCGGGCGGCGGGCCGCTGATCGATCTCGGCGTGCACCGGCTCGATCTTGCCCTGTGGCTCATGGGGTATCCGAAGCCCGTGTGGGTGATGGGCAGCACGTATGACCCGATCGGCTCCGCGCTCTCAAAGGAGCAGGGCAAGGCGTTTGACGTCGAGGACCTCGCGGTCGGCCTCGTGAAATTCGAGAACGGCGCGACGCTCGAAGTCGAAGCCTCCTGGGCGGCCAACGTCAAGGAGAAGGAGCTGATGGAGACAAGGCTGTTCGGCACAAAGGCCGGCCTCGTACAGCACAATGTCAATGAAACCTACCAGTTCGAGGCCGAAGTCTACCTCGAACGCGAAGGCTGCCAGTACGACATGAAACTCCATCCGCCCGTCCCTGCGGTCAAATCATCCATGTACCATTTCGCCGACAGCATTGTGCACAACAAGCCGCATACGGCCACGGGTGATGAAGGGCTGATCGTCATGGAGCTGCTTGATGCGATCTACGAAAGCGCCCGCACCGGCGCGCCGATCAAGATATAAATCCCTTGCGTACGGCGGCAAGGGATTTATGATACCGGAGGCGGTTTTTGGGGTATATCCTCGGAGGGCGTGCGTCTTCGCCCGCCGGTTGACTGGCCGGCGCCCGATCCGCGGCACAGTAGGCGAGTGTCCCCCGGCATTGGCTGCCTCCCTGGTAGAATCTTCATTTTGAAGTGCCTGCGCCGTTTGCAGGCAATTCAAAATGACAGCACCGTCGCCGTCCTCCCGTCTCGCGGCAGCAGCTCGCCCTCGGCGTGCGACCACGTCATGTCCACGCTGTACACGATCGAGTTCGCCGGCGTGGCAACATGCTTTCCGTCCGGCAGGACCACTTCGAGCTGGAATCCCTGCACCTTGTACAGGTCGCCCGTCTTATCCTTGATCGAGACGCGTGTATCGAGCGTCAGCGCGGCGAGCGCCTCGCGCGACAGGGGGATCTCGCCGATGTGCCACCGGGCAATCGGCGGCGGGTTCTCGGGCAGAAGGCCGGCGAGGGCGTTGTTGAGGTACACCTCCTTGCGGCTGTACTCGCCCCCGTTCGCATCGAACACGGCGACGCGGAGCCATGCAGCCGTGATGCTGCCGAGCTCTTCGGCTGTCAGCAGGCGCTTGCCTGACAGGAGGCCGCTCTCCGGGCCGAGCGTGACGTCCGCGCACGCCACGGCGAACGACTCGCGCACAACGCCCTGCAGCACGGGAAGAGGCCTGTCCTTTACCGGCGGCTGAGGCGCGCGCCGGTGGGTGATCGTCACTTCGCGCGGCTCGATCCTCCTGTCCACCGTCAGCACCGCTTCCATCCGCACGGACGGGATGGGCTCGAGCGCGCCCTGCATGCCGACCACCGCCTCGTTGTACGACAGCGCGCCCGGCACCGTCGCCACAAACCAGCCGTCGCCGCGAAGCGTCTTCGGCGCTGAAGGCACGCCGTTGACCGATGCAACGGGCACCAGGCGGCCATTGTGCCGCACCGTCACATCGAGCCGCGCCTCGGCCCCGTGCGGCGCCGACCATGTGCAGCGCACCAGGCCGGCCGTGCTGATGGCCGCCTCGGTCACCGCGACGGCAGTCTGTGCCGTCGTAGCGCCGTCCACGATGGCCGTCAGCGTCCGCGCATCGCCACTGATACGCTCGCCGGCAATGGTTTTCACTCCGACGGGTGCGGCGATTGCGAACTCCTCGGTTCCCGGTTCGAGGTAGACATCGTAGACCGTTTCCTCGTCAGTCGCCCGTTTCACCTCGGCCATCATGCCGAGCGGCACTGGCCGCTCGAGCGCGTGCTCGGGATAGTTCATCAACTGGAGAACCGACTGGCCGGGGACGTTGACGACCGTGCCTGGCCCGCATCGCAGGTACGAATGCCATGGGTAGACGATTTCGCAGATGCCGTTGGTGAAACCGAGGGAACCGAGCGCGACATTCGTCGGGAAGAGCGACGGATTGCGGAGGCTGGCGTAGCTCATGCCGTCCCCGGCGCCCTGGAAGCCGAAGAGCTCGCCCGCGCGCGGGTCGCCGAGGATGAAGCGCGAGCGGATCATGGCGGGATCGAGGCTTCTGGCCCAGCGGATGCCGCGTGCAAGCACGTTCCACCGGCGTTCGTTCAGGTTGGCGGGCGTGATGTAGAACTCGCGCATCTGGGTGCCGCGGCCGAGGTAGTTCATCACGTAGTTCGCCCAGCCCTCGTCGTCCTCGTCGCGCACGTCGTAGACCGTGTGGCGCGCGTCGACGATGCCGTGCGTCATGATGGCGGAGAGGGGAAAGACGTTCGAGTTGACTTCGAGGATCGTGTACAGCGCGCCGTCCCGGTAGTTCATCTCGAACACGCTGCCGCGCGTCGCGGGGAGGCGCCGGTCGAAATCATGATCCGCCCCGCCCATCCAGATCGTGTCGCAGTAGGGAAGCCACCACGGGCTCGGCCAGATGCCGGTGGTGATCGCCTGGTAGAGGCGCGGGTTGAGCGAGCGTTCGTATTCAAGCAGGGCGATCATGGCGTTGACGTTCGCCTCCTCGCTCTCGTTGACCGAGGGGAAATGCCCGTGGTCCGTCCTGCCGCACGTGAAGAAGCAGAAGTCGTGCTTGAAGTACTCGACGTTCGCCTGCTGGATGGCTGATTTCAGCCGGACGCGCAGCGTGCGGTTGTAGTTCGTTCCCGACATGCAGTAATATTTCGTGTGGGCGACTTCGTAACCGAGCGGCTCGCCCCACGAGGTATCGAGGTTGTGCCCCGAGAGCGGCAGCCAGAGCCCCATGGTGAACCCCGCGCGGCTGATCACATCGTGCAGCCCGGGCAGCCCGCCCGGCACGCGGTCCGTCCGCTCCTCCCAGATCGACCGCCTGTTCATCCAGCCGTCATCCACGACGAACATGTCGAACATCGTGTCGTGCAGCTCGAGATTGCGGCGGAGCTCGAGCGCCGTCGTGCCCACCGCATCCGCGGTGAACTCGTCGCCTCGGAGGTCGCACCACGTGTTGTACAGCGTGACCGAGCGCGTGGGCCTGCGGATCGCCTCAACATAGGCGTCGAGCACGCGGTGCACCATGCCTGTCTCATCAGCGCCGGCGACCATGCTTTCGAGCTCAGTCAGCGCCCTTCCGAATATCCTGCCCGGATACTGCGAGAGCACGATCGTCTGCGCCTCGTTCGTGTTCAGCGCGCGCGGATGCTC
The DNA here is from genome assembly GCA_012514975.1 of bacterium. Lineage (GTDB taxonomy): Bacteria > Auribacterota > UBA3054 > UBA3054 > JAAYZF01 > JAAYZF01. The sequence goes on along the minus strand of JAAYZF010000256.1, from coordinate 1,363 downwards.
GATGCCGAGGAACCACGTGGCGTCCAGCGCGACCGGCTGGCCCACGCCGCCGAGCGTTGCCCGCGCGTCCGTCCGCCAGCGGACGTGGTGCGCCGCCTGGTCGATCGCGAGCGGTTCGCTGCCGCGCGCCCTGAGCGCAACGCGCCGGCGCAGCCACGGCCTGCCCCGCTCCGCCGAATAGACCAGCCGCACCTCAAGATCAAGGTCGGGCTGGTACAGCACCAGCGTCCGCGTATGACGCCCGCGGACAAGCCATTGTGCGATGCAGTGGTCCGGCGTGATCGTCACGCCGTCGCGCACGGTGAACGGCGGGTACTGGTCGGCCGGCTTCTTCAGCTCGGGCGCCCAGCCGATCGTCGACGCCCTGCCGATGTGGAACGCGAAGTCCTCGCCCGCGACATCAAGGCGCGCGCCCGTCACGCGGTTCTCGAGGAAGAGCGTGCGCACCGCCCCGTTCGTTATCGCCACATGCCATGCCATCCGCTCGTTGCCGAACACGTACACGCCGTCGCGCGCCGGAACGTACCGCCACCAGACAAACCCGGCGGCGCAGACGATCACAAGCGTTGCCGCCGCAATCGCCGCCACGAGCAGTGAGGCGCTTCGGTGCTTGATACCCGTTGATGTAGCCATGCCCTCATGATGTCAGGTGTTACCAATGAGGCTCTCAACACTGAACACTGAATACTGAATGCTGATCACTGAATACCGTGCAGCCCCGTCACCTCACCTGCTCGAGCCGGATGTTCGTGAACTCGCCCGTGCTTGCCACGCCGCCATATCCCATGTGCACATACACGGTCGCCATGCCGTCGAAGTAGTTGGTGATGAGCATTTCGCGCGGCCACCACTGGTTGTACTCCGTCATCCAGACAATCTCCGCCTCGCTCTGCTGTGGCAGGTAGAAGGCCACGCGGCCGCCGAAGAGGATGTTCTGGTCGTGTGCCGCCGTCGAGCGCACGCTCGCGCCAAGGCGGTAGATGCCGCCGGCCTTCACCGGCACTGCCTGCTGCACGCCGATCATCTTGCGCAGCGGGTTCTCGATCCGCAGCAGCGTCTTCGTTGCGGCGCCCTCGCGGTACTTCACGACCTTCACCGCGTTCGTTTCGGCCCGCGCGTCCTTCCAGTAGGCCCAGTACGCCAGCCCGGTGGCGAAGCTGCCGTCGATCAGGAGATTGCGCGGCGCGGACGTCGGGGCCTCTGCCGGCGCGGCCTTTGCCGGCGTAACCGTGACGCCCGGCGTTGGTGAGGGCAGCGGGGCGGGCGCGGATGGCTGCTCCTGTTTCGGCGGCGCGGCTGCCGTCTCGGGCATGAACCAGTAGCGCCACACGAACAACCCGATGAGTGCCACGACGATCAGCGC
>JAAYZF010000255.1 GCA_012514975.1 bacterium | reverse complement strand
GCACGAACTACGTCGAGTCGAAGGGCATGCTCTACATCGGCACCGGCGTCTCGGGCGGCGAAGAGGGCGCGCTCAAGGGCCCGAGCATCATGCCCGGCGGCTCCGAGAAGGCATGGCCCGAGATCAAGCCAATCTTCCAGGCCATCGCGGCCAAAGTCGCCGACGGCACGCCGTGCTGTGACTGGGTGGGCAAGGGCGGCGCGGGCCACTTCGTCAAGATGGTGCATAACGGCATCGAGTACGGCGACATGCAGCTCATCTGCGAAGCCTACCAGATTCTCCGCTATGTCGCCGGCATGGAGATCGATGAAGTGCAGCGGACGTTCGAGGCATGGAACCAAGGCGATCTCGATTCGTACCTGATCGAGATCACGAAGGACATCCTCAAGAAGAAGGACCCCGAGACGGGCCTGCCGATGGTCGACGTCATCCTCGATACGGCCGGGCAGAAGGGCACGGGCAAATGGACGTCCGTCGCCGCGCTCGATCTCGGCGTGCCCGCGCCGACGGTTGCCGAGGCGGTGTTCGCGCGCTGCATCTCGGCGATGAAGGAGGAGCGTGTGGCCGCGTCGAAGAAGCTGCGCGGCCCGAAGGGCAGGCTCAGCGGCGACCGGCAGAAGTTCATCGAGGCGGTGCGCGACGCGCTCTACGCGTCGAAGGTGTGTTCATACGCGCAGGGCTTCGCCCTGATGCGTGAGGCTGCGAAGGAGTACGGCTGGGCGCTCGATTTCGGCGCGATCGCCCTGATGTGGCGCGGTGGCTGCATCATCCGCGCGCAGTTCCTCGGCCGCATCAAGGAGGCGTTCGACCGCAGGAAGAAGCTCGAGAACCTGCTGCTCGACCCGTATTTCAAGAAGATCGTCGTCAAGTCGCAGCGCAACTGGCGCAAGGTGGTGATGATGGCCACGAAGCTCGGCACGCCGGTCCCGGCGTTCAGCTCGGCGCTGTCGTACTTCGACGCGTACCGGTGCGAGCGCCTGCCGGCGAACCTTCTGCAGGCGCAGCGCGACTATTTCGGCGCGCACACGTACGAGCGCGTGGACAAGCCGCGCGGCGAGTTCTTCCACACCGAGTGGCTGGACTAGCAGAGATACAAGCAGAAGGTTCTTGACGACTTGGGGAGCACTGATGAACGTGCTCGGCTGTCGGCGGTCAACGCGCTTTCCTCCTGGCGCGCTGGTGATGATCGCGATGCCATCAACCATGCCCTAACCAACATGATAACACGCAGGGCGATTGACAAACGGTACGTACGTTATGTATACTATAGTACGTACGATATAAGGAATGCCTCTATGACAGTCAACGCATCAACGCTGCGCAGCAACATCTACCGGCTGCTGGACGAGGTCGTCGCCACCGGCAAACCACTGACGGTTGTTCGCAAGGGAGCCAAGCTCACCATCCTTCCGCCCGCGTCAGGCGGCAAACTCGCCAGGCTGACGCCGCACAGGTGCATCAAGGGAGACCCCGAGGAACTTGTCCACATCGACTGGTCCGGGGAGTGGCGCCATGATCTACCTTGACACCCATGTGGTCGTGTGGCTCTATGCTGCTGACCTTGCGTTGTTTCCTCCTGCAGCGAAGGAGGCCCTTGAGAGCAACGCGTTGGCTGTTTCTCCCGCGGTGCTGCTCGAACTGCAGTACCTGCGGGAGATCAAACGGATCACCCAGGAACCGCTGCACATGGTGCATACCCTTGCCGGCTCGATCGGCCTGGAAGTGTGCCAGCGGCCGTTCTACGATGCGGTTGCCGGAGCAATCGAGCAGGGATGGACGCGTGACCCGTTCGACCGAATCATCGTCGGCACGGCGGCGTATGCCAACACACCGCTGCTTACCAAGGATGCCACGATCCTGCGCCACTATCCGGCCGCATTCTGGAACAAACCGCCGCACCGTGCCACACGAGAAGCCCTATGAACAACGAGCTCTGGTCAAGCAGTCAATCCTCGCCGGCCGCCCTGCCGCTCGATGAGCAGCGCGCCGCCGTCCGCGCAATGCTCGCCCGCTGCGGCCATCCGCTCAGGCGCGCGCTCATTGTCCCGCCGGACATCACGCGTTCGAACTCGGGCGCCGGCGTGCTCACGCGCCTGATTGTCGAGGAGCTGGGGTTCCCCGCGTCGGGTGTCCATGTCGACATCCTGCCCGCCCTTGGCACGCATTTTCCCATGACGGACGCCGAGCGGCAAGAGATGTTCGGCGATCTGCCGGCAGAGCTGTTCAAGGTGCACAACTGGCGGAGCGGGCTGATGCATCTGGGCGAGGTGCCCGCCGAATTCATCCGCGCCGTCTCGCAGGGGAAGCTCGAGTACGCGATCAACGTCGAGATCGACGAGCTGCTCGTGCGGGGCGAATACGACGCCATCTTCTCCGTCGGCCAGGTCGTGCCGCATGAAGTTGCCGGCATGGCCAACGGCAGCAAGAACATCCTCGTCGGCACCGGCGGCAGGGACACCATCAACAAGACGCATTTCCTCGGCGCGGTGTGCAACATGGAGACGATCCTTGGGCGCGCGGACAACCCGGTGCGCCAGGTGTTCGACTACGCCGACGAGCGATGCCTCCAGCGTTTTCCGCTCGTGTACGTGCAGACCGTGGTGGCCAATGATGCGGATGGCGCGCCAGTGGTGCAGGGCCTGTTCATCGGCACCGGCGGCGCGCCGTTCAGCGAGGCGGCGAAGCTGTGCCAGCGGCTCAACATCACCATGCTCGATGCGCCCGTGAAGAAGGCTGTCGTCTATCTCCACCCGAAGGAGTTCAAGAGCACGTGGCTCGGCAACAAATCAGTCTATCGGACGAGAATGGCCATGGCGGATGACGGCGAGCTGATCGTGCTCGCGCCGGGTGTCGAGACGTTCGGCGAAGACAGGGAGATCGACCGGCTGATCAGGAAATTCGGCTATCGCGGCACGCCGGCAACGCTGCAGGCGGTGAACGACCATGAGGAGCTGCGCGCCAATCTCTCTGCCGCGGCGCACCTGATCCACGGCTCGTCGGAAGGCCGGTTCTCGATTACGTATGCGCCGGGCAGATTGACGCGCGACGAGGTCGAGGGAGTGAACTTCGCGTATGGGGACCTCGCGGCCTTGCAGAAGCGGTACAACCCCGCGACCCTCGCGGACGGGTGGAACGACGTTGCCGGCGAGCGCGTCTTCTTCATCCGCAATCCCGCCCTGGGCCTCTGGGCCCTGCGCGCGCAGTTCGCCTAGGCGCTACGCGTGTGCCACGTTCCACGGCGGCGTGTCGGGAAGGTACTTCCTGAATTCCCCGAGCAGCGATTCCTGGTAGGCGCCGGCGAATGACTCGTCGAGGAACTTCTTCAGGCCTTCCCCGACGAACCGGGCCCACGAATCCTCCTCGTGCCCCGGGTTGATCGGGAAGAACAACGCGTCGTTCGCCCTGGCCGCCTCGAAGTCCCCGAGCGCGTCGCCGATCATAAGGACGCGGCCCGGCGAGTATTTGCCTTTTGCGGCGAGCGCGAGGTGCTCCTTCTTGGCGCCGCTTTCCTGGCCCGCGATGATCGTCATGAAGCCGGCGATGTCATGCTCGGTCCATTCGGCCCGCAGCGCCTGCTCGGGCGTGGCGGAGACGACCATCAGGTCGGCCTGGCCATCGAGCTCTTCGAGGGACGAGCGGACGCCGGGGAAGGGCGGGCAGCCGCGCACCATTCTCGCGATCGAGTCGTTCACCGCGTCGCTCCATTCGAGCACCCATCGGAGCTGTTCGTCCCCGGTTTCCTGCACGGTTTTTTTCAGGGCGGGATTGCCGAGTTTCGTTTCCTTCTTGATCCATGCTTCGAGCGCGGGCAGTTTCGGGATGGCTGCGCCCCGCGCCTGCACCTCGGGCCTCTCGCGCAGCCAGTCGAAGCACATGACGAGCTCGGGGAATCGGTTCGCGCCGCGCCACTTCGAGTAGAGATTGCCGAATTCCCATACTTCGCGCGCGTACTTCGACACGCATTGCAGCTCGAACACGTTGATGAAATTCGGGCAGAAGCATTCCTTGTGCTTGAGTTCCATCGTGTCGAACGCGCATCCGTCGGAATCGATGCCGACGAAGAACGCGTTCTTCGGCGTGAACGACTTCAGTGCCTCGGTAGACATGTGCTGCACTCCCGTGCGTGCTGGTGAAACGATCGCGTGCCGCCATCCGTTGACGGGCAGGGATAGTATAACAAAACAGGCGGGCAAGTCAAGCCGCCCTCTCGCATTCCCGAGGCGGTATTGCTATAATAGGGGCACGATAATCCCCAGGGGAGGTTCTGATGAAACAGGTCTTCATGCTGCTGGCACTGTGCGTGGCTGCGCCGGTTGCGGCCGCTGAACTGGGCGATCCCGCGCCCGCGTTGTCCATTGGCGAGTGGATGCAGGGCGGCCCGGTGGCGATACAGCCGGACGGGACGAACATCTACGTGAT
>JAAYZF010000254.1 GCA_012514975.1 bacterium | reverse complement strand
GCCCTGTGCGCCGGCAAGGTTGTCCGGCACTATTTCCGGGAACCAGGCCGTCCGGTCAGGGCTGGGAGGCGTGCCGGCATGCGATGATGCCGCAGGCCGCTGCGCGCAGGAGAGGAGGGCGAATGAAAGCGCGATCGCCGGAACAGCCCCGGATATGGTACGCATTGTGTTCACCGCGCTAGTATAGCAGTTTGCCGTGTGGGGGGCCAGGCCCTGACGTATGAGTTCGCGGAACTGCGGCGAAGGTGTTGGCCCTGTTGTCATCGGGGCAATCCGCTGCTCGATTCGCTGAATCCGTTGTACGGTTGTGGGCTGCCAGGGCGGGTGCAGCGCGCATTGACAGGCGGCAGATTCCTTGTTACAATGTCGGCACATGCGTCCCCGCCAGCGACTATACCGGCGGCAGCGAGGTGATTTATGATGAAAATTCTTCTTGTACGCCATGCGGAATCGCTGGGCAATGCGACGGGCGATTACTCGACGGCGAGCCATGACAAGCTGTCACGCACGGGTTCTTCATCCGCGAGATGCTCAATGCGGCGCTGCGGCCATCACGGCTGGTGGCGTTTCCTCACGGCAACTGCAGCACGACCATGCTGGGCTATTCCGGGACGTGGACGGTGTACCACGTCAATGCGCCGCCTGACAGGAGCGGACATGCGGAGCAGTAGATCTGCGCGCCGGGCGGAGGACGGATTGCCGACGGCGCCGTTGCGCCTTCGTCCGCGATCCGGTGTGATGCCCGGGCGCAGGTTTGTATATCTGGCAGGATTTTGGTATAATATAGTGTAGCACTGACGGTACGGCGTGCGCCGCGGGAAGCAGGGCTGCCCTGCCGCGGCACGCGTGTCCCGGCACACATCACATAACAGTATCAGGAGTATGCGAAGATGAAGCTGGCACTCAATGGCGGCGCTGCGGTGATTCCCCCTGGGCTTATCAAGAAATGGCCGCCCGTGGACGAGACGGACGAGAAGATGGTGCTCGATTCGCTGCGAGGGAAGAACCACGCGTTCGGCCCGAACTGCGTGGCGTTCCAGGAGGAATTCGCCGCATGGAACGGCAACCGCTTCGCCGTGTTCACCAACAGCGGCACCGCGGCGCTCCACATGGGGCTGTGCGCCTGCGGCGTCGGCGCGGGCGATCATGTCATCACGACGGCGTACTCGTGGTCGTCGAGCGCGACGTGCATACTGCATCACAACGCCATTCCGATCTTCGTTGACATTGACTTCGACACGATCAACATCGACATCGACAAGATCGAAGCGGCAATCACGCCGCGCACGAAGGCGATCGTGGCCGTGCATCTTCACGGGCTTGCGTTGAACATGGAGAAGCTGCTGGCCATCGCGAAGAAGCACAAGTTAAAGGTGATCGAGGACGCGTGCCAGAGCCACGGTGCGCAGTTCAAGGGGAGGAAGGTCGGACAGTTCGGCAACTGCGCGGCGTTCAGCTTCAACCAGAACAAGAGCCTCTGCGCGGGCGAAGGCGGCATGTTCGTCACGGATGACGAGGACATCTACCGCAAGGCGCTCCAGTTGTGGAGCTTCGGCGAGACGCGTACGCCCACCGAATCCCGCGACTACCATGCGTACGCGCTCGGGTGGATGTACCGCGGCAGCGACCTTGTGGCCGCGTTTGGCCGCGCCCAGCTTGCCAAGCTGACGCGCAACCTCGAGGCGGAAATGACGAATGCCGCGGTGCTCAACCGCAGGCTGGGGAATCTCAAGGGGCTGATCACACCCACCGCGCCGCAGGGCCACACGCACACATATTACAACTACACGAGCCGCATCGACATGAAGGCGCTCGGCTGGTCGGAAGACCCGAAGCTCATGCGCGATGCGATCATCAAGGCGCTCCAGGCCGAAGGGACGATGGTCGGCATGTGGCAGAGCTTCATTCTGCCGCACATGACAGTGTTCCAGGCGCGGAACGCGTACGGGAACGGGTGTCCGTGGTCGTGCAATGGAGCGGGCGACGGGGTGGTGTACGATGTGAACGGCTATCCCGCCGCGGTGCGCCATTGCGAGACGCATTTCGGCATGACGGTGCCTTTACGCGCGCCGAACGGGCCGGATGTCGCTGAAAAAGTCGCCGACGCATTCGAGAAGGTGTTCGGGAACGTCGGGCAGCTCGATCCGCACGCGATCGCCGCCGCGGCAAAGGAAGCCCGGTAGGCTCCACGCCGTCCAGTCATCGAACCAGACACACGGAGCCGGTTGCATGCAGAGCGCGGCAGTCAAGATCGGCTGGGCCCGGACGGACATCACCCCTGCGCAGCCGGTGATGCTGCGGGGCCAGCTTTACACGAGGATATCCAGGGGCACGCTCGACCCGATCACGGCGACCGCGCTTGCGATCGAGCCTGAAGGCGACGCTGACGCGGCGGCAGTCATCGTCACGTGCGATCTTGTCGGCGTCCCCCATCGCACGGTCAAGATGATCAGGGATGCCCTTGTGCGGCGCGCGCCCGGCTTTGATCCGCGGCGGATGTTCCTTGGCGCGACGCACACGCACTCGGCCCCTGCGCTCGAGCGCGGGTTGTACACAACGGCTGATCCGGCGGTCATGGAGCCGTCGGCGTACGAGGCGTTCTTTGTCGAGCGCATTGCTGACGTTGCCACGCGGGCGTGGGCGGACCGTTGCACGGGAGGGATAAGCTGGGGCCTCGGCCATGCCGTGCTTGGCCGCAACCGTCGCGCCGTCTACACGGACGGAACGAGCGCGATGTACGGCAGGACGGCGGTGGAGACCTTCGCCGGATTCGAGAATGGGGAGGACCACGGCGTCGACCTGCTGTTCACGTGGAACGATGCGGACGAGCTCACCGGCATGGTCGTCAACGTCGCCTGCCCGTCGCAGCTTTCCGAGCACAGCCTGTACATTTCCGCCGATTTCTGGCACGAAGTGCGCACGGCGATCTCGCGCGGGCTGTCCAAGGATGTATACGTGCTTGCCCAATGCGCCGCGGCCGGCGACCAGTCGCCGCACCTGCTGATGGGCAGGGAAGCAGAGACGCGCATGGCATCCCTGGCCGGCATGGGCGCGGAAATCCAGCAACGGCTCGCCGCAGCCGGCCTCGAGGAAGCGGAGACCAACCGGCTCGCCCGGCGCGAGGAGTTCGGTCGCAGGCTCTCGATGGCAGTGCTCGATGTGCTTCCCCTGGCACGAAAGGACATCCGGAAGACGCTCCCCTGCGCGCATCTGGTCAAGACGCTGCACCTGCCTGTCAGAATGGTGACCGACGAAGAGAAACAGCGCGCGGAAAAGGAACTCGCGGATGCGCGCGCCAACCAGGAGCGCCGGGACGCGTACGCCCGCATCCGCAGGGCCAGCCGCATCATCGAGCGGCATGCCTGCCAGGCGCAGCATACCCTCGCGGACGCCGAGATTCACCTCCTTCGCATTGGCGACATAGCCATGGCGACGAATCCGTTCGAGCTGTATCTCGAGTACGGCACGCGCATCAAGGCGCGCTCGCCGGCGCAGCAGACGTTCCTCGTCCAGCTTGTCGGAGGCGTGGAATCCCCGCTCCAGCAGGGCTGCGGCATGTACCTGCCGACTGAGCGGGCCGTGAAAGGCGGGAGCTACAGCGCGGGCATCGTGGACAACATCACCGGCCCCGAGGGAGGAAGCATCCTCGTCGAGGAGACAGTCGCCGCAGTGCGCCAACTGTGGCAGGCCATTTCATGACACGCATACCGTCGGGGGCGGAACGCGATGACACACGCGGATGATCTTCTGATCGGATGGGCTGCGCGGGACATCACGCCGGACAGGCCCGTGAACATTTTCGGGCAGTTTCGTACGCGGATTTCCAAGGGTGTTCATGATCCGGTGACGGCGACGGCGCTGAGCATGACGTCGGGCGGCGACTCGGTGATATGGGTGTCGTGCGACCTGTGCCTTGTCCCGATGGCCGTGCTCGAACAATGCCGCGAGAAACTGCTGCGCAGGCTTCCCCACTTCCCCGCCGGGAAGCTCATCATGAGCGCAACGCACACGCATTGCGCGCCTGCCCCGGACGATTTCTGGTATCCGCCTGTGCCTGAGGGCGTGATGACGCCCGCAGAGTACTGTGCCTTCCTTTCGGACCGCATCGCCGAAGCCGTCGAGGAAAGCTGGAACGCGCGCAAGCCCGGCGCGGTGGGCTGGGGCCACGGCTATGCGGTCGTCGGCCACAACCGCCGCGCAGTCTACTTCGACGATCTGTCCCGCAGGCCCGGCCACGTCCCGCTGCCCGGCGTGCGGACGGAGAAAACCGCGCGGATGTACGGCAACACCAATGATCCCCGGTTCGACTGCATCGAGGGATACGTCGATCACAGCGTCAACATGCTCTTCACCTTCGATCACGACAAACGGCTTACCGGCGCCGTGATCAACCTGCCGTGCCCGGCGCAGGAAACCGAGCACATGGAGGAGATATCCGCTGACTTCTGGCACGACGCGCGCGCGGAAATACGTAAGCGCCATGGCGGGCACGTGTTCCTCCTGCCGCAATGCGCGCCCTCGGGCGACCTGTCGCCGCATCTGATGTACAACAAGAAAGCCGAGCAGCGGATGCTGACGCTGAAGAACCGGACATCAAGGCAGGAGATCGCATGCCGCATTGCCTCCGCGTTTGACGACACGCTCGGGTGGGCGCAGAAGGACATCCGGCGGACGGCCGCGCTGAAACATGTTGCCCGCACGATAGCGCTTGACCGCCGGCTGATTTCCGATGACGAGTATCGCGATGCGCAGGCGGATCTTGCGGCGCTCGGGAAGGCCGGCGCGGCGTCGGCGGGAGAAGCACAGCCGCCGTGGGGAGAGCAGGAAAGCGTCCTCTTCGCGCGGAAATCCCGCTGCACGCGCATCATCGAGCGCTACGAGGAGCAGAAGACGGCGCGTGCGCTGCCAGTGCACCTGCACGTCGTCCGCCTGGGCGAGATCGTGTTCGCAACCAGCCCGTTCGAGCTGTTCCTTGACTTCGGCCTGCGGATCGTTGCACGGAGCCCCGCCGTGCAGACGTTCCTCGTGCAACTGGCCGCGGACAACCATTTCTCCTACCTCGCCACGCGGAAGGCTGAACAGGGCGAAAGCTACAGCGCCTGTCTCTACTCGAACGAGATAGGATCGGCCGGCGGACAGCAGTTGGTGGAGGAGACAGTGAAGACCATTGACGAATTGTGGGCAGATTGATACCATTGAACGATTGGAGCACGCATGAGATACTCGATGATGTCGTACACCATGTCGCGGCAGCCCGGGTTCAACATCAGCGGGATGCTGAGCCTGACTGCCGAGCTGAAGCTTGCGGGCGTTGATTTCGTCACGCTCTATGATCGCGGCGCAAAGGAGCTGAGAAAGATGGCCGACGATGTTGGCGTTCCCGTCATCTGCCACACGTTCTACGCCGATCTCAACGCTGCATCGCCGGATGCGCGCGTGAAGGGCCTGGACGACTGCAAGCGCGGGATCGAAGCCGCGGTCGAGCTCGGCGCGCCGGTGGCGATGATCCCGACGCCGGAGAAGAAGGGGCTTGACCGGCATGGTTCGCGGCGCAACTGGATCGAGGGGCTGAAGGAGGCCGTTGCGTTCAGCACCCGGGCCGGCATCAGCCTCACCGTCGAGAATTTCCCCGGCGTCGAGAGCCCGTTTGTCGTCGCGAACGAGCTGCTCGAAGCGGTGCGTGAGGCGCCCGGGCTGAAGATCACGTATGACAACGGCAACGCGGCAAGCGGGGAAGATCCTGCCGCGTCGTTCACCGCAAGCGCGCGGCACGTCGTCCATGCGCATTTCAAGGACTGGGTCGTCAGCGACTCGCCGCGGGACGGCTTCCGCCCCATGCGCGACGGGCGGTACTACCAGCCCGCGCTCGTCGGCGAAGGCGTCGTTGACCATCGCGCCTGCCTCGCCGCAATGCGCGCCGCGGGCTACACCGGCTGCATCAACATCGAGTATGAAGGCAACGCGTACCCGGCGGGCGACGCGGTGCGCAAGGCGGTTGACTATCTGCGCGGCCTCGAGGCGGAGATGAAGGGCTGAGCGCGGAGACCGTCCCGGCGCACGCGCGCATGCCACGCATTAATTAAAGGGCAGGTGCCCTGGAGACATCGCATGAACACCACGATCACCTGGCAGACAAGGAACACGCCGGCCGAGCTGCATCCGCTTCTGCGCGAGCTGGCCGCCGCCTATCCCCTCAAGGAGAACGGCCGAGGCGGCGTCACCGTGTCCTTCACGCGGAGCGCCACGCCCGGCATGTGCGAAGTACGCCGCGCGGGTAACACGGCGGTGATCGCATACAGCACGCCGGCGCAGGCGGCGCGCGGCATTGGCGCCCTGCTTGCCGGGCTGGACGTCGCGGCCGAGCAGACGCCGTTCACGTCGCTCGGCATCATGCTCGATTGCTCGCGCAACGCGGTGATCACCGTCGCGCACATGAAGGTCTGGCTGCGCCGGCTTGCGCTGCTCGGGTACAACATGGTGATGCTGTACACCGAGGACACGTACGAGCTTCCCGGCGAACCGTATTTCGGCTATCAGCGCGGCAGGTATGCCGCGGACGAGCTGCGCGAGATCGATGCGTTCGCCGCGCGGCTCGGCATCGAGCTCATCCCCTGCATCCAGACGCTCGGGCACCTCGAGAAGATACTCCGTTACGCCGCCTACCGGCCCGTGCGCGACACGGCGCACGTCCTTCTTGTCGGCGAGGAGAAGACGTACGCGTTGATCGAGAAGATGATTGTGCAATGGAAGAAGACGTGCCGCACCAGGCGCATCCACATCGGCATGGACGAGGCCGAGGAGCTCGGCCGCGGGCGCTACATGAATCTTCACGGCTACACGCCCGGGTTCGACCTCTTCAATGCCCATCTGAAACGGGTGACCGCGCTGTGCAGGAAGCACGGGCTCGAACCGATGATCTGGTCTGACATCTACTTCCGCCTCGGCAGCGCGAACCACGAGTACTACGACAAACAGACAAGGATCCCGCGCCGCGTCGTCGAGAAGATTCCCGGCGGCGTCGAGCTGGTCTACTGGGATTATTACCACAAGGAAAAAGAATTCTACCTCGACTGGATCAAACGCCACCGCGCCATGGGCAAGGAGCCGCTCATGGCCTCAGGCATCTGGACGTGGAACCGTTACTGGTACGACCACGCGCAGACGGTGGCGACCGCCGGACCGTGCATTGACGCATGCCGCGAGTCAAGCGTGCGCGAGCTGATCTTCACACAGTGGGGCGACAACGGCGCGTACTGCGACCACGATTCCGCCTTCGCAGGCATGGCGTGGTGCGCCGACCGCGCGTACGGGCACGAGACGCCCGGCGCGGCGCGGCTTGAGCGGAGATTCGCCGCGGTGTGCGGCGGGAGCTATGCCGCCCATCTGCTTGCCAGCAGGATGCACTGCGCGGTCGATCGTTTCCATCCCAACATGTGGGAAGACACCATCTTTGAGACCCAGGTCCGCACACATGCAGCCGACCAGCCCGCTGCGATCAAACGCATCGCGCGGTCGTACGCGGCGCTTGCCGACAGACTGGCGCCATGCGCGCGCGACACCGCAACAGGGAACATGAGGTACGCATACTGCACCGCAAAGGCCTTTGCCGCGCGGTACGACATGCTGGCCGATATGCTGGCCGCGTACCGCAAAGGCAACAAGCGCGCGCTGCGCGCCGCCGCGCGGCGCATCCCGGATGTGCGAAAAGCCGTTGCCGACATGGCCGGCGCGTTCCGCACAATGTGGCTGAGCCACAACAAGCCGCAGGGCATGGAACTCATCCAGCACCGGTTCGGCATGGTCGACGCGCGGTATGCCGAACTCGAGCTGCGGCTGGGCGAGTTCCTTAAAGGGCGCGTCGCATCGATCGCTGAATGGGACGAGCCCTGCCCGCCGTGAGGCCAGGGAGGGTCACCGTCCCCGGTGACTGCAGATGAGGCACGCGGCCAGCGCGTGCGCTGGAGGGGCACCGTCCCCGGTGACCGCAGATGAAGCACGCGGCCAGCGCGTGCGCTGGAGGGTCACCGTCCCCGGTGACCGCAGATGAGGCACGCGGCCAGCGCGTGCGCTGGAGGGTCACCGTCCCCGGTGACCGCAGACGAAGCACGCGGCCAGCGCGTGCGCTGGAGGGGCACCGTCCCCGGTGACCGCAGATGAAGCACGCGGCCAACGCGTGCGCTGGAGGGTCACCGTCCCCGGTGACCGCAGATGAAGCACACGGCCAACGCGTGCGCTGGAGGGTCACCGTCCCCGGTGACCGCAGACGAAGCACGCGGCCAGCGCGTGCGCTGGAGGGTCACCGTCCCCGGTGACCGCAGATGAAGCACGCGGCCAGCGCGTGCGCT
>JAAYZF010000253.1 GCA_012514975.1 bacterium | reverse complement strand
GGCGTGGTATTCCAGCTCCGAGTACAAAGCCTCGCGCAGCAGTTCATCCGGCTTCAGTTCCGGTTCGAGATCCGGTTCCAGTTCAGGCGGCGGGCGTTCGGGCGGAGGCGGAGCCAGTTCGAGCTGGTGAGGCCTTCGGTCGCAATCGTCTTTCGTATTAACCGTCGGCTTACGCCGCCATCACCGGCCTGAACATCCTTCGATACTGCCCTGGCGTGAGGCCGGTGCTGCGTTTGAATAGCCTTCTGAAGAACGAGCCGTCTTCGTAGCCGACGCGCGCGCAGATTTCGTCGGTCGGCAGATCGGTGGTTTCCAGCAGGCGCTTCGCTTCCTCGACGCGCAGGTTTTGCAGGTGCTCGATGAGCGTGGTCCCGGTAGCGGTCTTGAAGCGGCGCTTGAGCGTGCGCTCGGGTACGCCGGCGAGTTCGGTGACGCGCGCGAGCGCGTCGTGCTGCGCGTAGTGTTCCTTCAGCCATTCCTGGCATTTGCGCACGACCGCATCGGCGTGCGGCTCGTTGCGGATGAGGCTCGCATAAGGCAGTTGGCCTTCGCCGTGCAGCTTGAGCAGGAACACCTTGGCGATGTGCAAGGCTTCGCCGGGGCTCATGTGGCGCGAGATGATGTGCATCGCCAGGTCGTGCCAGGAGGTGATGCCGCCCGCGGTGACGATGCGCCCTTCGCGGTCGGCGAAGACGAGGCTCGGCTCGGGTTCGAAGCGCACGTTCGGATACTGCGTGCGGAACAGGTGCTGATAGCCCCAATGCGAGGTGGCGGGGCGGCCGTCGAGCAGTCCGCTTTCGGCGAGCATGACCGAGCCCGAGCAGGCGGCGTAGAGCGAGCTGCCGGCGCGATGCCGTGCGCGTAGCCAGTCCATCAGTTCGGGATAGCGGCCTTTGAACGCCTCGTCGGGACCGAGCCAGAAGTCGAGCAGAATGACGATCTCGGCTTCGGGATTGTCCGAAAGGGCAGCGTCGGGCACGACGGGCACGCCGTTGGCGCATTGGAAGGGCTCGCGCGTGGGCGCAACGATCCGGATACGGAAGCGCCGCTGGTGCGCTGCCTCGCGTACGAGGCTTTGCCACAGCATGCCGGCTGCGGAGAGCATGTCGAGCATGCCGTAGAGCGCGGAGCCGGCGGACTCCGGCACGGCGACGATCAGCGCATCGATGAACGGGGCGTCGTGCTTGGGCATGTCGGCCTCCACTTCGTGGCAGAGATGAACCGTTTCTGGCGCGGCTGCATCTTAGCAGCCGATCGGCGCGCGCCTATCGTCTGCACCGTGCCGTGGCGCGGTGCCCGGCGCACCACCCAAGGAGATGATCATGAACGCTGCTACCCTGCCTCAGGAAGGAGTCCGCACCAACGGCGTCGATGTCGCCGCGCTGTTCCACACGATCGGCGCGGTGAAGCAGGACAACACGCTCGCCCGATTCCAGTTCCGCGCCGACAACCGCTGGATCGAGGGCGGCCACAACCGCTCTGCCATCCAGGGCTTCTACGGCTGCAAGACGGAAGACCAGACGCGCGCCCAGCCCTTCATGCTCGATGCCGACGAACCGCCCGTGCTGCTCGGCAAGGACGAGGGCGCCAACCCGGTCGAGTATGTGCTGCACGCGCTCGCCGCCTGCATGACCACGAGCATGGTCTATCACGCCGCCGCGCGGGGGATCGACATCAAGGGCGTCGAGTCGCACCTGGAGGGCGATCTCGATCTGCGCGGTTTTCTCGGCCTGTCCGACAAGGTGCGCAAGGGTTATCACGACATTCGCGTACACATGCGCGTGCAAAGCGATGCGTCGCCGGAGACGCTGCGCGAGCTGACGAACTATTCGCCGGTGTACGACATCGTGTCG
>JAAYZF010000252.1 GCA_012514975.1 bacterium | reverse complement strand
TGAAGGCGGCCGAGAAGGGCGCGCCCTACGGGGCGAAGAACGCTGGAAAGAAGAACACGGACGGACACGGACACCGACGGACAGGACAACAACAGGTGCGGGTCCGTGTGCGTCCGTGTTCCCACGGGAAGACCACATGAAACCTGAACCCGAGAAACTCATTCCGAAGCATGGCGGCTATGAGCGCACGAAGACCTGGCAACTGGCCGACCTGATCTACGACATCACCGTGCGCTTCTGCGACAAGTACGTGGACCGGCGCAGCCGAACACATGACCAGATGGTGCAGGCGGCGCGAAGCGGCTGCCAGAACTTGCAGGAAGGCAGCGTGGATTCGGCGGTTTCCAAGAAGATCGAACTCAAGCTCACGGGCATCGCCAAAGGCAGCCTGGAAGAACTCCGGCGCGACTTCAAGAAGCACCTCCAGCACCGGGAGCTGCCCGAATGGCCGCCCAATCATCCCGCGCTCACGCGCTTCAAGGCGGTGCGATGCGCCTCGCTGGAGCAGTTCCGCGCGTGGGTGGCGGAGGAGGCGCGCCTGGCCGGGCAGGAGCGGAAGAACACGGACGGGAAGAACACGGACGGACACGGGCAAGCACGGACGGCCACAAATGAGGCGTCTTCCGGTGTCCGTGCGGGTCCGTGTTCGTCCGTGCCGGCCCGTGTTCCCTCCCCCGAAGTCTGCGCCGCGAACGGGGCGCTTTCGCTCCTGAACCTGTGCATTCACCTGATCGGACGTCAGATGGAGGCACAAGCCGACGCTTTCGAGAAAGAAGGCGGCTTTACCGAGCGGCTGTATCGTGTGCGCAGCGCCAGGAGAACCGCGCCATGACCCAAACCACCGAACGCGCCTTCGAAACCCACGTGGAGGAAATCCTCCTCGGACAGTCGGGTTGGAAGTCAGGCGCAAACGCCGAGTGGGACAAGGAGCGGGCACTCTTTCCGGCGCGGGTCTTCGCGTTCCTTCAGGAGACGCAAGGGGAACTGTGGCAGCAGATGCGCGATCTCCACGGTCCCGGCCTTGAATCAATGCTCGTCGCCGCGTTGGTCAAGGAACTGGACATCAAGGGAACGCTCCACGTGCTTCGGCACGGGTTCAAGTTCTACGGCAAGACCTTCCGACTGGCCTATTTCAAACCGGCGCACGCTCTGAACTGGGACATCATCGGTCTCTACGGGAAGAACCAACTGACCATAACGCGGCAGACGCCATGCCACCCGTCGGACAACTCGACCGTGGACATGGTGTTCGCGGTCAACGGTGTGCCGGTGGCGACGTGCGAGTTGAAGAATCCGGGGACCGGCCAGAGTTGGCGCAAGGCGGTGAACCAGTACCGCGAGGACCGCGATCCGCGCGCGCCGCTCTTTCAGTTCAAGAACC
Organism: bacterium; assembly: GCA_012514975.1. Classification (GTDB taxonomy): domain Bacteria; phylum Auribacterota; class UBA3054; order UBA3054; family JAAYZF01; genus JAAYZF01. Next base: position 1,823 of record JAAYZF010000252.1, on the reverse strand, counting down.
GGGCCCTGGTGCATTTTGCCGCCGACCCGGACGAGGTCCACATGACCACCCGGCTGGCAAAGGAGCGGACGCATTTCCTGCCGTTCAACAGGGGGAGTCATCCGGGCGAAATCCAGTGTGGCGGGGGCAACCCCCAGCATGAGTCCGGTTACCGAACGGGCTATTTCTGGGAGGAGGTCCTTCAACGCGACAGCTTCCTGGATATTCTCGGCCATTTCATGTTCATCGAGAAGCGCGATCAGAAGAAGGACGACGGCAAGGGCGGCAAAATACGGGTCACGACGGAGACGGTAATCTTTCCCCGTTACCACCAACTCGACGCCGTGCGGAAACTCGTGGCAACCGCCCGCCGGGAAGGCGCGGGCCGCAATTACCTGATCCAGCATTCGGCGGGAAGCGGGAAGACCAACAGCATTTCCTGGCTTTCGCATCGGTTGGCGAGCCTGCACAACGAGCGGGACGAGAAGACCTATGATTGCGTTGTCGTCATCACGGATCGCCGCATTCTCGACCAGCAGTTGCAGGATGCCATCTACCAGATTGAGCACGCGCAAGGCGTGGTGAAGGCGATTGACCAGGATGCCAAGCAGCTTGCGGCGGCGCTGATTGACGGCACCAAGATTGTCATTACCACGTTGCAGAAGTTTCCCTTTGTACTGCGCGGCCTGTTGCACGCCGCCGGCGCGGAGAATCAGGATCAGGCGACCGACGAGGAGAAACGGCAGGCCAAGGAATGGGAAACCGCCATCGCCGCCCGGAAATATGCTGTAATTGTGGACGAGGCACACTCCAGCCAGACCGGCGAGACGGCGCGCGAACTGAAAGCCATTCTTGGAGCGAACGCCGCGCCGGAACCGGAAGACGGCGAACCGGACTGGGAAGACCGCTTGAACCAGATCATGCAGTCGCGGGGGCGGCAACCCAACTTGAGCTTCTTTGCGTTCACCGCCACGCCCAAGGGCAAGACGCTTGAACTCTTCGGACGACCTGGAGCCAACGGCACACCGGAAGCGTTCCACACCTACAGCATGAGGCAGGCGATCGAGGAGGCGTTCATTCTGGACGTGCTCCAGAATTACACCTCGTACGACACCTATTTCCGGCTCGTCAAGGCGGTGGAGGACGACCCGAACGTCCCGAAGCGCAAGGCAGCGCGCGCCCTGGCAAAGTTCATGAGCCTGCATCCGCATAACATCGAGCAGAAAACCGAGGTAATGGTTGAACACTTCCGGCTGCACGTGAAGAACCAGATCGGCGGGCGCGCCAAGGCGATGGTGGTGACTTCTTCCCGCCTGCACGCCGTGCGCTACAAACTGGCGTTTGAACGCTACATCGCCGCGAACGGCTATACCGACGTGCGCCCCTTGGTGGCGTTCAGCGGCACGGTCAAGGATCCCGAGACCGGCGTTGAGTACACAGAACCCGGCATGAATCCCGACGTTGTGACCGGCAAACCGATCAGCGAATCGCAGTTGCCGGACCGTTTCGATTCGCCCGACTACCAGGTCTTGCTGGTCGCCAACAAGTACCAGACCGGTTACGACCAACCTTTGCTTCACACGATGTACGTGGACAAGCGGTTGGACGGCGTCCAGGCCGTGCAGACCCTGTCCCGTCTGAACCGTAAGATTCCCGGCAAGAGTGAACCTTTCATCCTCGATTTCGTGAATCCACCCGAGGACATCTATCGCGCGTTCAAACCCTACTACGACGCCACCAGCCTTCAGGAGGCATCCGACCCGTCGAAACTCGAAACGCTGAAACACGAATTGGACCAGGCGCAGGTGTATTTCTGGAGCGAGGTCGAGGCGTTTGCGCAGATA
>JAAYZF010000251.1 GCA_012514975.1 bacterium | reverse complement strand
CGGTTGATGCGCCAGCGCGTCAGCCACTCGTGAACGCCGATGCCCAGATGCGTGGTGAAGAGATCGCTGAGATGCTGTCGCGAGCAGCCCGCGGCACGTGCGAGCTCGCGGACGGTCAACGGCATGTCCTGATGCGTTTCCGCATGAAGCAGGGCACGCTGGACTTGCGAGGGATAGCTGCCGCGCGGTTTGCCCGCCTGCGCTGCCTGCGCGGTGATGAGCAGCAGTTCGTAACCGAGCGCGGACACGCGTTCGCGGAATCCGCCCGGTTTGTCGCGCACGGCCTCGACCAGCGATGAAAACCGCTGCCGGGCATGCCGGAACGCAGTCTTCGCCAGGCGAATGTGACACACGCCGTCAAGGTTCAGTTGTGAGATGATGGCAGCAGCGCCCTCGGGGCGGAACGCCATGTAGGTCTTGTGCCAGCGGCGCGCCGGCCCCGTGTAGAACCGGCAGTTGTCCTTCGGGCCTATGAACAGCATGTCGCCGGGCACGAACAGATGCTGCGCCCCGTTCACCTCCACAACGCCGCTGCCCCCCAGCACCAATTCGAGCGCAAACAGGTCGCTCCCCACTTTCTCGTAGTGCCCGTTTGGCCCCCAGTCCGACTCGCCGGCGCGGACGATGCCGATCGGCTGCTGGTCGTCCAATCCGGCGTTGACCCAGCATTTCTCCCAGCTCGCCGGATTCTCCGTCGTTGCATGGCCCGGCGAGCTGTGGCGTACCCGCCTGACGTGCCGCGCCCTGCTGCTTCCCGTGCGTGCCATGGCTCACATTGTACGACAAAACCGCATGCGCGTCAACCGGTTCGCCGTACTCCGCCACCGGCACCGGCATTGCCCCGCCGGCCGCGGTGAACGCCGCGTTTCAGTCCCACGATCATTGCAGCGGCGAACGCCGGCAGGCCATGCCTCATTCGTGCCGCATGCGGCGGCGCAGTGCGAGCACTGCAGCGAGCCCGAGCAAGGCTGCCGCGGGTTCCGGCACCAGGATCGCGCCCACGCGGTCGTTGCTGCCGTCAAAGCTGTCCTCTTTGACGATCGTGCCGGACACGCCGGCCCCGTACTCCACGCTCGCGAAGTCCGTGGCAAGGTCAATCGCGTTGCCCACGAGGAACCAATTGGTGGCCTGGCCGGACGCGACGCCTGAGAACGCGACGTCCAGGTTGGCGAGATCGAGTGCCGTGCCAAGGTTCTGGATGACAAGCTGGTCGTGATCAATGCCAGGCACGCCGCCGTTGCCGGTAACCTCGATGTTGAGCAGGAGGTTGTCGCCGGTGATGCCAAGCTGAAGCGTTCCGCCATCTTCATTGAAGCCAAGCATGCCCACGCTGGCGCCGGGACTGACGCTGCCCGTGTAACGTGCGGTACCACCGGAGCCGGTCATGTAAACGGTGCCCGTGCCGCTCACTCCGCCGGGTAACGAGAGCGTGTTGTCCGTCGTGACACGCACATCACCCTCGGCGATGATTGCGCCTGAGTGCGTGCCGACGCCGTTGCCGGTAAGGTGATAGCGCCCCCCCTGCGCAAGCTTGACAGGGAACCTCGTCGTCGTCTCACGGTTGAGTATGTACCCGGTGCCGCCGGCGCGCACAAGGCTTGTGTTGGTTATGGCGATGGTATTGCGGAAGAACAGGTCGTTGTATTCGACCACAACTTCGCCGGTGAAATTGGGGCTGATGTTGTTGTACATGCGGATGTACTGGTTCGCCGTTCCTTCGTTCCTGGTCGTAACCACGGTGGAGCCCATCCAGACGAGATTCCCGTCGAACTCGATGCCCGATGCCTGCTTGGCCATGAGAAGGGTCGGCTGCATGAACTTGATCGTGCATGTGTTGAACAGAAAACACATGCCGCTGCTCGCGCGGGGAGCGTTCACCAGGATGCCCGCCGTGCCGCCGTCGTTCGTGAGCACGATGAAGCTTCTGTTCATGTTTGCGCCTATGAAACTGACGCTGTTCGACAGTACTGCGCACCGGATGACACCGCACGTGACCGCGGTGACGTCGGGTATGCTGACGGTGAAATTCACCGAACCCAGGTTGACGAAGTCAGCTATGTCGCCGGGCTGCTGCGGGTAGCTGCCCGAGACCGAGTCCCAGTTGGCGGAGTCCAGCCAGTTGCCGCCGGCCGCGTTGTTCCAGGTGAACACTTCCGCCGACGCGGTCCGGCACATCACGGCAAAGAGGACGAAGGTGAGAGTGAAGTGCTTCATGGGTGGTGTCTCCTGTGAGTGGTTACGTCATGCCGCCGTGCGAACAGCATGAAGACGGCGATGGGAAGAACTGCCGGCTCGGGAATGACGAACGACTGGACGCGGATGTCGTCAACCCACACGTCATTCTCCACGCCGACGCGCGGCGCGATGCCGAGGTAGATGGAATTGAAGTCAACGCAGGCGTCGGACGTGTCTGTCGCGACCTGCGTATGAACGCCGTCAGTAAAGTACAGGTCGACGCCCAATGCCGTGCGCTGCACCGCGAGCTCGAACGTGTACGTGCTGTAGTCGCCGTAGATGAAGAAATTCGATGCCGCGCCCAGCGGCCTGCAGTCGGTGCCGCCCATCGGGTCGCCCTGGATGGGCCCGACGCCTTCTTCATAGAACATGCTGTTCGTGTTGTTCGGCACGGTGCGCGAGGAGACGAAGAAGTAGTAGCCGGTGACGGGAACCGCTTTGAACGTGCCCGTCAGCACGGGGCCGTTGAACATCCCGAAGCCGAAAGGCCCGCTGTCGACGGCGTTTCGGACATTCGCCGTCGTGAGCTTGAGGCTTGCCATGATCTTGTCGCCCTGGGCATTGAGCCTTGCCGGGGCGATGAAGTTCGCGCCGCCGTGGCAGGCGATGCCGTTGTTGTTCCCGAAGTTGGTCAGGTAGAGGGCGCCGTTGTCGTACGTAACGTTGAAGTCCTCCGAGTCGCTGTTGTACCACTGGACGTCATTCGGATCGGCGCCACCGCTGATCCCGCCGTCGTCGAACGAGTCTTCGAGCAGGATTGCGCCCACGCCGCCGACGGTGATCATGCAGGACACGCTCCCGGAATTCGTCTTGCCGTCGCTCGCGCGGTACGTGAACGAGTCAGCGCCCTGCCAGTTGGTCTCCGGCGTGTACGTGAACGAGCCGTCCGCGTTCAGCGCCAGCGCGCCATGCGCCGGGTCGGCGACTTTGACCGCGGTGAGCGGGTCGCCGTCCGCATCGGTGTCGTTGGCCAGGACGCCCGGTGCAGGAACGTCAAGCACGGCGCCCTTCGCCATCATGTAGTTGTCCGGGACCGCATCGGGCAGATTGTTCAGGCGGGGATCGGTCTCGAACCACGTCGCCGCGGAATAGCCGCTGAACAGCCCGCCCGCGTCGCGGTACCGCACGCGCCAATAGTAGCGCTTGCCGCCCGCAAGCGCCGGGATGGTGACGCTCGTCAGGTTGACACTGTCCGTGCCGCTGTCCCACACGATGCTGGAGAAAGAGTCTGTGAGCCCCACCTGCCACTGGCTTGCCGCATGCGTGTCGCCGGGATTCGCATCCGAGAAGGCAGATGCCTGCAGCGTGAGCGCAAGCGGCTGGTTGGTCACACCATCGGCCGGCGCGGCGTTCACGGGCGCGTTGGGCGCCAGATTGTCGTCGTCGATCTCGGTGACGTTGACGTCCATCATCACGCCGCCCGGGGCCGTGCACCGGAACACGGCAGACCCGGCCGTGTAGTTCGCGTCGTCCTGCGCGGCGAGTGTGACTGGCTGATACGCGTTCCAGTTCGCGCTGGTGAAGTGGCATGGCGCGCCGCCCGTCACCACAATATCGCAGTTGGTTGCTGAGATGCGGCTGACGGAGACTGTGATCATGACGCCCGCGGCCGGTGGCCCGGTGAGCTTGAGGCTGAACGTGTTGGTGCCGTTTTCCGGCACCGTCAGCGGGCTGACCGGGGAGAGCGCCACCTGCTCCGCCATGTTCGAGAACCGCCGGTCGGAGTCGAGCCAGACGCTCTGCAGGAAGCAGTTCGTTGAGCGGGGAGGGATGCCCTCCTCCGTCCCCTTCAACGCGTCCATCAAATTGGGATCATTCCACACGTCGATGTACCGTTCCCATACGGCGATCAGCCGCTGCCAGTCGCCGGTGGCGTTCATCTGCGCCTGATAGAACAACGGGCAGTACCGGCTGCGCGCGCCCTGCCATTTGTAGTTGGAGAGAATCATCTGCCGCTGCGCATCGGTGATCCGCTCGAACAACAGCCGCATGCCGGCCAGGGACACGATGTTCAGGTGCACCGACGTTTCCTCCTGCATGCGCGTCACCTCAACGGCGTTCGTTCCTTTCTCCAGAATCGTCAGGTAGCAAAGGCTTTCGAAGAACACGTCGTCGCGGAACTTGCTGTTGCGCGCATCCCAGTACTTGATATAATCGCTGCGCAACTGGCTGACCTGCGCCGGGGTGAGGAAGTCGTTGGCGTAGTTGTTCACGGTGGCGATAAAGTCCCTGCTGTCGCTCCGCGCCGCTTCGATCTCCGCGTCGGTCAACTGTCCCGCTTCGGCCTCGGCGTACTGCGCGGTGAGTTTGTCGATCGCCGCCTGGGAGAGGTTGTAGGCCGCGTAGTTGGTCATCTGTGCATGGATGCGCGCGACTTCCGCCGTGGTGAACGCGAACAACGCGTTGTCCGCAAGGTTCGAGTGCAGGATGCCATCCCACGCGGAATGCCAGTTCATGGCGGCCTGCTGGAGCGTCGCCGCCTCGTCATCGGTGAGGATGAGATGACCGTTGATCACCCGGTTGCTGTTGGCGGCGTAGAAGGCGCGGTCGGCTGCACTGCCATATGGCAGGTCGTCAAACGTCTCGGTCTGCCAGTCGGACATCTTGATGGCACGTGCCGTGTTGCCCGTCGGGTTGACGCCGGTGAGGATGGTGGCCAGGCAGCAGGCGCTGATGTAGTTTGCCATGGCGCCGGGATGGCCGCTCGTGTTGTAGAGGAAATCGAGCGCGCCGTAGTGCGGCAGATTCCACACTTCATGCACCGCCCCGCCGCCGAAGGTGATCTTGTCGAATCCGGCGTACTTCGCAGCCATGGTATG
>JAAYZF010000250.1 GCA_012514975.1 bacterium | reverse complement strand
CGGGGAATTCACCACAGGTAGTAGTTCCCCGTCTGCAGGATGTAGATGCCGAGTATGAGATTCGAGACCGCATGGGCGAAGACGCAGAGCAGCAGGTTGCGCCGGTAGTACAGCAGGCCCATGATCAGCAGGCCCCACAGCACGGCAACGAACCACCACGGATGCGCGAACACGAAAATGGCCAGCGCGAACAGGAAGCTCGTCTTCGAGTAGTAGCCGACCGGCACGCGCTTGTAGTACTCGTCATCGATGAAACGGATGATGAACGAACGCGTGAACAGCTCCTCGAAGAACGGCACGGTGATCACCGCGCCGCACAGGCGGAACGCGATGAACACCTGCTTGAACGCGCCGGCGAGCGTGCCGGGATCATAGGTGGGCGTGGGCAGCGCGGTGGGCACAAGCGCCAGTCCGCCCGCCGCGCGCTCGAACGATTCCTTCGCTATGTCCGCCCCATAGGTGAATGACAGGAAGATGCCCTCGTTGCCAAGTATCGGGATGCGCGCAAGCATGAGCTTCCACGCGAAGTGGTATGGCACGATCCAGATCGCAATGCCCACGACGCCGACGGCGAAGGCGAGCAGCCAGTCAGCGGCCGTCGTGCCTCTGGCAGTCAGCTCGGGATACCTGCCCTTGAGACCATAGAACAGCAGAAGCGCTCCGGTGGCAATGACGGCAAGCGGATAGGCATAGTAACTGGTGATCACCTTCGCGGCCACGGATACGAAGATCATGTGGCACGCGTACGGCGCCCAATGCTCCTGGGCATACGCCAGGAGCTTCATGATGGGCATGATCTCGCGCTTCTTCGGCGGAGTGTACTCGAGTCCTTTGTTGAGCCAGGGGAAGAGCATGGGCATGGGGGGCGAAGGAGTTATGGCGTGGTGCCCTGATGATTCGATGACTTGATGATCCTGTTCTGCACGGAATGCACGGACGACTGTGTCGTGACAGCCGCGCCGCCATCCCCCTGTCACGGGGGGACTCCCCCATGGCGCATCGGGGAGGTCACACGCTGTCAGCCATTACCGTACTATTATAGCGAAGGGGAGCGGCAAAGTAAACAGGCGGGGCCGCCCAGTTCCGGCGACTGTGTGTTCCAGCATGCCGCGCACAGGAAGTGGCCGAGGCTACGCCTTGGAGAGTACATGCGGCGGGTGCGCGTCTTCACCCCGTGATCGGCGCCAGCCGGTACTTGCTTGCCGATCCCGCATGCGGGATCGGCCACTTTAGTCGCCGGAACCGGGGCCGAGCCGGCAGCAGCGCAGATGCAGAGGAAGAAGATGATGAGGCAGAGGAACGCCTTGAGCATGCGCCCAGAGCCAGGCGGCATCTGGTCAACATCAACCGACGCTCTGGAGGTCATGGACCTTGCGAAATTCAGGAGCACATCGGCGAGACGGAAGCCCGGTCGCCGCGTTTGCGGCAGCAGCATACGGCCGATTACGATTACGATTACGATTACGATTACGAGGACGATTACGAGGACGGCAGGATGCTGGCGGCGGTGCGGGGGGATGATGGCGGAGAGGGAGGGATTCGAACCCTCGGTACGGTTTGACCCGTACAACGGCTTAGCAAGCCGCCGCTATCGACCACTCAGCCACCTCTCCTGAAGCCATGTCGAGCCGAAGCCCTGTTGCCAATCCATCCGGAAAAACAACGTCTGGTAGTATAGCAAAACGAAACCGTAAAGACAAATGGCTGCGCACGGTTGCCGTTTTGGCCCGTTTGTGCTATACTATCGGCCTGTATTATTGGGAGGCGCGGCGCGCAGGTGCGCCGTGTCCGCCGGTTAATCGCCAGAAGCGAGGAACACCATGGCCAAGACGTACAAGATCGCCGCAATCGGCGGCGACGGCACGGGCCCGGAAGTACTGCGCGAGGGCATCAAAGTCCTGTCGGCGGCCGCACCGAAATTCGGCGTCAAGCTCGACTTCACCCATTTCGATTTCGGCGGCGAACGCTATCTCCGCACGGGCGAAGTGCTGCCCGATTCGGCCATCAGCGACATGAAGAAGTTCGACGCCATCTATCTCGGCGCCATCGGCCATCCTGGCGTCAAGCCCGGCATCCTCGAGAAGGGCATTCTCCTCCGCCTGCGTTTCGAGCTCGATCAATACGTCAACCTGCGCCCCGTGAAGCTGTACCCGGGCGTCGAGTGCCCGCTGAAGGACAAGGGCCCCGAGCACATTGACTACGTCGTGGTACGCGAGAATTCCGGCGACGCCTACACCGGCACGGGCGGCGTGACGATGAAGGGCACGCCGAATGAAGTGGCCGTACAGACGGCAGTCTACACGCGGTTCCAGGTGGACCGCTGCCTGAAGTTCGCGTTCGACTACGCGCGGAAACGCAACAGGAGAAAAACGCTCGCGCTGTGCGGCAAGACGAACGTGCTGACGTTCCTCTACGACCTCTGGGAACGCGCGTTCCACGAGATGGGCGACCGGGACTACAAGGACATCAAGCGCGAGTACTACCACGTCGATGCGACGTGCATGTGGATGGTGAAGAACCCCGAGTGGTTCGACGTGAT
>JAAYZF010000249.1 GCA_012514975.1 bacterium | reverse complement strand
GATGAAGCGTTTGCCGCGCGCTTCGTCGAGCACGGCGCGGACCGCGTCGCGCATCTCCCGCTGCGAATACGAGCGGAAGCAGTCATACTGGATGTTGCCGATCAGCGTGATCTTGTCGCCGACGACATCGAACGCCTCGGTGAGCGTGCAGTTGCCCGTGGGCGGCGCTTCGATCGTGTGCAGGCCGTCGGCTGCCATGGCGAGGAAGTCCGGCAGGATTTCCCTGATCTGGCCATGGTAGTGCTGGATGACTTTTTTGCCGTACGAATGGACGAGCGCGATCAGCTCCTGTGCGTACGGCACGATCCATCGCTGGAATGTTGCCCGGCTGACCATCGGGGGCGACGCGAGCTCGCTGCCCACCATGAAGTAGACGTCCGCAAGATCGCGCTCGAGGCAGTAGCGGTAGACGATGCGATGGCGTTTCATCACATGGTCGAGCCACGCCACGATCTGGTCATTGTACAACAGCGACCAGATGGGATACTCAGTGAGATTCGCGTGCGAGTAGAGCTGGCCGATTGGCTCGCCAAGGTCGAGCATCATCGCGCCGTACTCGATGGGAAACTCGGCGCGCTCGGCCAGGTAGCGCGGCAACTGCGCATCAAGGGCCGCCTCGATGCGTCCCTTGTCCACTTCGACCGGGATTTGCAGGAATTGTTCGAGGTCATGCTCGTTGTCAATGAGCTTCCGGACGGCAGTGTCGCCGTTCTTCTCGCGGCGGTCGGAATGGAGCGTGATGCCGCCGCATGACACCGTGTGCCGCGAGACGTGCCAGCCGTCGTCAACGAACGAGTCATCACGCTCGGACACATCCGGCGTCCACATGGGCACGCGGGGATTGCGGCGGTCAAGCATGACGGCGCATGCCTTCGATGCCTCGTAGATGCGGGTGTAGCAGGGATTGGTGCGGACATCCACGTAGTAGCCCGTGGTGTGGTACGGGAACAGGAGCCAGATGGGCACGCGGTCGGCGGCGCGGCCATCGAGGACGGCGAGCAGTCGTTCACGGTTCGTCATGGGGAATAGTATACACAAAGCGGCGGATCCCTGCGACGGCAGGACGCCGGGGTCACCCGGCGGAACGGCGCGCGGAGGCCGTGCTGGCCCGTATGACAAGCCGGGGCGTGACGACGAGGTCGCGCGGCCGTTTCGTCCGCTCGATCATGTCAAGAAGGAGATCAACGGCTGCCGCGCCCATCTCCTCCAGCATGTGGCTTACGGTTGTCAGCGGTGGGATGGCGCTCGCGGCGTGCAAGTCGTCGAAGCCGATCACCGAGATGTCTGCCGGCACGCGCAGGCCGCGTTCGCCAAGCACGGCGCAGAAGGCCACGGCAACATTGTCGTTGTAGCAGATGGCGGCCGACGTGGAGGCGGGCAGCTTCAACGTTGCGGCAAGCTGATCGCGGTAGAGCTGGATGAAGGCGTCGTCCGACAGGTCCGCGGGATGGGTGCGATCGAGGTCGAGCTGGCGCGTCCGCACGCCTGTACGGCGTCCTGCGGCGCGGAACGCCCGTGCGCGGCGCTGCGACACGTTCGCTTCACAACCAGTGTCTCCCACGTACAGAATGTCCCGGTGGCCCAGGTCGACCAGGTGGCTCATGGCGGCGGCAATGCCCGCGACGTCATCAAGGGTGACAGTCGCATGGCTCCAGCCCCGGCCGCCTATGATCACCACGGGCGCCTTCGGCCCCACGTGGAGCGGGGGCGGCGAGGGATAGGCAAAGGCGATCAGCCCATCAATGCGTTTCTGCCGCAGGAATTCCGCCGCGTTGTCGGACGTGCTGCCCACCCCGTCAGCCATGATAAGCACATTATGGCCCCGCTCGCTGGCATGCACGCCGACGCCGGCCGCCACAGGCGACCAGAAGCGGTGGAGCAGCACGCGGCGTTCGCCCCCGGTGATCAGGCCAAGCGTACGCGCGCGGCCCGTCGAAAGCGCCTGTGCGTGGTAGTTGGGCGTGAAGCCCAGGCGCGCCGCCGCATCTTCCACCCGGCGGACCGTGGCCCTGCTAAGGTGCATCTCCTCCGCCCTGCCCGCGAGGACGAAACTGACCGTGGTGACGCTGACGCCGGCCGCCGCTGCGATGTCTCTCTGTTTGACCGCCACTGGTATCTCCTGCCCTGGATGCCTCACTGTGGCAAG
>JAAYZF010000248.1 GCA_012514975.1 bacterium | reverse complement strand
GATCACGCTGCCGCTCGTGAGCACGGCGCTGATGATCAACAAGGGGCATCGCCTCGGCGTTACGGTCACCAGCAGCAGTTATCCGTCATTCGAGGTGCATCCCAACACATGGGACGCGATCGATTCGTATGACAAGGCGAAGGTGGCGAAGAACGCGGTGCACCTGTCAGCAGAGCATCCGTCGCGCGTGATACTGCCGGTGCTCGCGCCGGGTGTGAGCAAGGACTATACGCCGCCGGCGAAGTGAGTTTGCGGTACGATACGTTGTCTCGTCTGAAGGCGGGTACGCCTGCCCTCCATCAGACGCCTGAGGGCGTCATACGAACACGGCGCGGGTTGGTTTGAAGTGCTCGCTTCAGCGAGGCCGTTCGTGAGGTGCGCAACGGCCCGCGTTAAGGTGGAACTCCTGACCAAGCGAGGCAGTCGAGCGTACTCTTTCACGCGGGATGGAACTGCAGGTGTGAACCTCACGTACACCAATCCGATCATCGATCGCTACCTGGCCGATCCCTGTCTTGTGTGGGACGAGGGCGAGCAGGCCTATTTCCTCTTCGCCACCGGCCCGACCCGGGAGGACGGACGCGCCATCCCGGTGTACCGCTCACCCGACCTTGTGCACTGGACATTCGTGCGCGGCGCAGTCGCGCGCGGTGCAACAAAGGACGCGTGGAACTTCACGCATTTCTGGGCGCCTGAAGTCATCAGGATCGGCGACACGTATCACCTCTACTACACCGCTTCGCCCGAAGACTCTCCGAAGAACTCCGGCAACCGCGTCGGCCTCGCCGTCTCGAAGAGCATCGCGGGCCCGTATGAAGACGCCGGCGTCGTTGTCCCGCACGGCAGCATCGACGGCCATCCGTTCATCGACGATGACGGCGGCTTCTTCCTGTTCTACACCATCGAGCATCTGAACGCCGACGGGCTCGTTGCCGGGCAGATCTACATGGACCGCATGCTCGACCCGCGCACCGTTGCGCGCGACCCGAAGCCGGTCATCACGCATCACGAATGGCAGGAAGGGCCGTGGCTGCTGAAGCGCGGCGGGAGGTATTTCCTTGCCTATAGTTGCGGCGGATGGACAGGCGCGGATTACCATGTGCGTTGGGCTGTCGGGGACTCGCCCTCCGGGCCGTTCACCGAGCAGGAGAGCCGCATCCTTGAATCGACGGATGCCGTCAAGGGCCCAGGCCACCATTCGATGTTTCAGGACCGCAAGGGGCGGGACTGGATCTGCTATCACGGCTGGGACCCGGCGTTCACGGCGCGCTATCCGCGCATTGACCGCATCTATTTCGAGGAGGGGCGGATGCGCTCAGACGGCCCCACCTCCTCGCCTCAGCCGGTCCACCGGCAGCGCATATGGAGCGGAACACACGCATGAGACAATGCACACTATGACAAACCTAAAAACACCGCCCAACGTCATCTTCATTCTCACCGACGACCAGGGCTACGGCGACCTGTCCTGCCACGGCAATCCGCTGTTGCGCACGCCGGCAATCGACCGGCTGCACGCCGAGAGCGTCCGCTTCACGGATTTCCATGTGGCGCCCGTGTGCACGCCGACGCGCGGCGAGCTGATGACCGGGCGCGACGCGCTGTGCAACGGCGCCACGTTCGTCTGCATGGGCCGCTCGCTCCTGCGCGCCGGCCTGCCCACCATGGCGGATATCTTTGCGGCAAACGGCTATCACACTGGCCACTTCGGCAAATGGCACCTGGGCGACAATTATCCCTACCGGCCCCACGACCGCGGGTTCCATGAATCGGTCTACCATCCAGGTTTTGGCATCACGTCCGCGCCGGATTACTTCGGCAACGATTACATGGACGACCATTACCGCCACAAGGACGAGATCGAGGAGTACAAAGGATACTGCACCGATGTCTGGTTCGAGCAGGCGCTTGACTGGATGGGCGGATGCAGGAAGCGCAACGAGCCGTTCTTTGCCTACATCGCCACCAACGCTCCGCACGGCCCGCTCTGGGTCCCCAATCAGTTCCGCGAGCCGTACCTTGGGCGCGCGAAGTACCATGAGGCCAGCTTCTTCGGCATGATCGCCTGCATTGATGAGAACGTCGCGCGGCTCGAATCGTTCCTGCACTCATCCGGCTTGCGAGAGAACACGATCCTGATCTTCATGACCGACAACGGCACCGCGGTGGGCGAAGGCGTGTTCAACGCGGGCATGCGCGGGAAGAAGGCATCGGTCTATGAGGGCGGCCACCGCGTCCCGTTCTTCATCCGCTGGCCCCAGGGCGGCATCGGCGGCGGGCGCGATGTCCAGGGCATGACGCGCAGCACCGACGTGCTGCCGACGCTCATCTCGCTCTGCGGCCTGCGCATCGATGCCGGGCTCGCGTTCGACGGCGTGTCCCTGGCCGGTGCGCTCCGCAACGGGAAGGAGCCGGTGCCCGACCGCATGGCCGTCGTGCAGTACGGCCACTCGAACGAAGGTGTCTGGGGATACACGCAGGAGGACATGGCCGCGGTGCTCTGGCGGCAGTGGCGTCTCGTGAACGGCTGCGAGCTGTACAACATCGCCACAGACCCGGGGCAGACAACGGATGTCGCCGCCGCGCATCCTGACATTGCCGCGCGCATGCGCGGCCACTATGGGCAATGGTGGGCGGCGCACAGGCGGACACTGGACGAATACCAGCCGCTGATCATCGGCTCGGACCGCGAGAACCCGATGAGACTCTGCAGCCCGGACTGGGCGTGGGCATACGCGGACAATTCATCGAACATGCGCGGCTGCGTGATGGAGAGCGGCACGTGGCATGTCGACGTGGCCAAACAGGGCATGTACGAGTTCACGCTCCGCCGCTGGCCAGAGGAGTCGGGCCTGGGAATCGCAGCGCCCGCGCCGGTGATGCAAGGGTTCGACGGCACGCTTCCCGAGGGCAAAGCGCTGCCGGTCGCATCTGCGTGGCTGCGCGTCGGCAACGCGGAACAGACGCAGCCGGTGCGCGAAGGCGCCGACCATGTCACCTTCCGCCTCGGCCTCGAAGCCGGCGTGGCGCAGATCAGGACATGGTGGTTCGACGCCGAAGGCAACCGCCTCGCCGGAGCGTATTACATGACGGTCGAGCGGCTGCGCGTCTCGTGAACGCGAACGGGGAGCACGGCCAGTCTCGATGCGGAGCTCCACACATTGACACAACCGTTGCATAGTGCTACACTAAACGCCGTCAGCAGCAGACACAGGAGAATCCAGTTCATGGAAGCGAAAGGAGGCGGGAGAGACACGGCGTCAATCGTTGCGGCCGCATGGCAGCGCCACACGGTCGTGCCCGCGTTCAACATCCCCTATCTGCCCATGATGGCGCCGACCGTGCAGGCATTGCGCGACACGGACTCGTTCGGGCTTATCATGGTCGCGCGGCTCGAATGGGTGAAGTTCGCCGCGAAGAGCCCCGAGGAGGTCGCCGGCGAATACTGGCGCATAGGCGACCGCGCGCATACGCGCCTCCATCTCGACCATGTGCCCGTGATTGACGAGGATCATCTTCGCGTGGACTATGTTGACGACATCAGTCGCGCGCTCGATGCCGGGTATGAATCGGTGATGGTGGACGCATCGCGCCTGCCGCTCGACGAGAACATCGCGGCGACGAGGCTGATTGCCGGGATGGCGCACGCGCGCGGCGCGGCCGTCGAAGGCGAGCTGGGCGCGGTGATGGGGCACGAATCGGGGCCGATGCCCTCGTACGAGGAGCTGTTCGCGTCGGGCAAAGGGTTTACCGACCCTGGCGAGGCCGCGCGGTTTGTGCGCGAGACAGGGGTTGACTGGCTGTCGGTTGCGGTGGGCAGCGTCCACGGGGCAATCTCTTCAGCCACACGGCACGAGAAGAAGATCGAGGCGCGGCTGAACATCGGGCGCCTCGGCGAGATACAGGCGGCGACGGGCGTGCCGCTCGTGTTGCATGGCGGCACGGGGATACGGAAGGAATGCGTGCTCGACGCGGTGCGCCACGGCATTGCGAAGATCAACATCGCCACGGCGACGCGTCAGCCCTATGAGCGCTTCATCAATGAGTCCCTCGCGAAGGCGCAGCGGGCCGTGTACGATGCGGCTGTCAGAGTGCTTCGCGAGGACCTCGAAACCGCGGGCAATGCCGGCGTCCTCGCGACGTGCCATGGCGGCGCCGCATCAGGGAGGACCACATGAAACCAGCAACATTTGCCTTGTTCTTCGGCACCCGGGGATTCTTCCCGGAATCGTTGATCGCCAGTGCCCGCCGCGAGATGAAAGCCACGGTCGAGCGCCTGGGCTACCGCACGCTGCTGATGCCTGCCGCGGCAACGCCCTTCGGCGCCGTCGAGTCGGCGGCTGACGGGGCGAAGTACGCGGCATGGCTGGCCGGGCAGCGCGGGAAGGTTGACGGCGTGATCCTCTGCCTGCCGAACTTCGGCGATGAAACGGGCGCGGTGGCCGCGTTGAAGGACGCGGGCGTGCCGATCCTCGTCCATGCCTATCCCGACGAGGCGGACAAGATGGGGTTCAGCACGCGGCGCGACGCGTTCTGCGGGAAATTCTCCGTCATGGACGTCTTTCACCAGTACGGCCTGCCGTACACGGCGTTTCAGCCCCACACCGCCGATCCGCAGAGCAAGGCGTTCGCCGACAATGTCCACGATTTCGCCCGCGTGTGCCGCGTGGTCAACGGGATGAAACAGTTCACCATCGGCGTCATCGGCGCGCGCACCACCGCGTTCAAGACCGTGCGATTCGACGAGCTCACCTTGCAGCGCTTCGGCATCACCTGCGAAACGCTCGATCTCTCGAGCGTCATCAGCGCCGTGCGCGCCCTGGGCGACACCGACCGGCGCGTGAAAAAGAAAGCCGACCATCTGCGCGGGTACACGGACTTCAGCGCGATGCCCGCCGAGCCGTTCCTTTCGCTCGCCAAGCTCGGCGTCGTGCTCGATGACCTGATCGCCAGACTCGAGCTCGACGCCCTCGCAATCCGCTGCTGGCTCGAACTCGAAATGGAGCTGCACATCGCGCCGTGCGTCCTGGCAGGCGAGCTCAACGACCGCCACGTGCCGTGCGCCTGCGAGGTTGACGTCTGCAATGCAGTCGCCATGTACGCCCTCCAGCTCGCGTCGGACCAGCCGGCCACGTGCCTCGACTGGAACAACAACTATGGCGATGATCCCGACAAGTGCATCCTCTTCCACTGCGGCCCGGTGCCGCAATCGCTCATGGCCGGCAAGGGAAAGGTGGTTGACCATCCGATGTTCTCCAAGGCGCTTGGCGCAGGGTGCGGCTGGGGGCCGAATGCCGGGCGCATCGCGCCGACGAGGATGACATTTGCCAGCGCAAAGACCGAGAATGGCAGGCTCGAATTCTACCTTGGCGAAGGCGAGATCACAAAGGACAAGATCGCGGACGATTTCTTCGGCTGCGCCGGCGTCGCCCGCATTCCCGCCCTGCAGGACAAGCTCCAGAAGATCGGCTACGAAGGCTACCGCCATCACGTCAGCGTCACCCCGGGCCACGTGGCGAACGCGGTGCGCGAAGCGTTCACGCGGTATCTGAAGTACGACCTCCTGGCGTGGTAGGCCATGAACTTCCTCGGCATCGACATCGGCACGAGCGGATGCAAGGCGCTCGTGTTCGACGCCTCGGGCACGCAGCTCGCCGCCGCGCAGCGCGAGTACAACGTCCGCCTCACCGATGACGGCGGCGCCGAGCTCGATTCCGCGGAAGTGCTCGATGGCTGCATCGCCGTGATCGCCGACGCGGCCTCCCGGGCGGGCCGCGGTACTGTCAGCGCCATCGCGATCTCCTGCCAGGGTGAAGCGTTCACGCCGGTGGACGCCATGGGCCGCCCCCTTGCCGCGGCGATGGTCTCATCGGACACGCGCGCGGTGGAAGAGGCGCGTGCCTGGCCCGCGGAATTCGGCGCCGAGCGTCTCTACGAGATCACAGGGCATACGGCGCATCCGCTGTTCACGCTGTTCAAACTGCTGTGGCTGAAACGCCGCCGCCCCGATGTCTGGCGCAACGCGGCGAAATTCCTGTGCTTCGAGGACCTGCTCCAGTCGCGCCTTGGGCTCGATCCCGCAATGGCCTGGCCCCTGGCGGGGCGGACGATGATGTTCGACGTCCGCCGGCATGAATGGAGCGGCGAGATTCTCGGGCGCATCGGCCTCGCGCCCGCGCGGCTTGCCCGCCCGCTCGCCTCCGGCTCGGCGGCGGGCGCCATCCCGCACGCCCTCACCGACGAGCTGGGCCTTGCGCGCAACGCCTGCATCGTCTGCGGCGGGCATGACCAGCCGTGCGGCGCGCTCGGCGCCGGCGTGACCGAGCCCGGCGCAGCGATGTACGCAACCGGCACCGTCGAGTGCATCACACCCGCGTTCGACCGCCCGGCGTTTACCCCTGCGCTGCGCGCCAACAACATCTGCACGTACGACCACGCCGTCACCGGCATGTACACCACCGTCGCCTACAGCCTCACCGGCGGCAACATCCTCAAATGGTATCGCGACCAGTTCGCGCCGGGAAGGGATTACGGCGCTGTGCTCGAAACCGCGGCGCAGGAGCCGACACGGCTGCTCGTGCTCCCGTACTGGACGCCCTCGGGCACGCCGTATTTCGATGTGCACACGCCCGGCGCGATCATCGGCCTGCGCCTCGGCACGACGCGCGGCGAGATCCTGCGCGCCTTGCTCGAAGGCGTAGCCATGGAAATGCGGTTGAACCTGGAAATCCTGCACGAGTCAGGGTGCGCAATCAGCCAGTTGCGCGCCATAGGCGGCGGGGCGAAATCGCCTTTCTGGACGCAACTGAAGGCTGATGTGCTCGGCAGGCCCGTCACCACGCTGAACGTGACGGAGGCGGGGTGTCTTGGCGCCGCGATGCTCGCGTGCAGCAGCGTCACGGGCACGCCGCTGCGCGAGCTTGCGCGCGTCTGGGTGACGCCGCAGGGCACCATCGACCCGCGCCCGGCCGTCGCACGGCACTATGAGGAGCAGTTCGTGCGGTACCGGCAGTTCTACCCGGCCGTGCGGGCAATGGCAGGTGCGCAGGGCTAGTTGCCGCGGAAGACGAGCTGGACGCCGCTGCCGGCCTTGCGTACGCGGCCCTTGTCGTCGTAGTAGAGCCGGCTGCCGCCGATGGAGATGATGCGCCCTTCCTTGTCGTACGACACCTTGTTGCCGGCGATGCGGATGACGCTGCCGTCATCGTCATAGGAGATGCTGGCCGAGCCGACGCGCGCGAGCCGGTCCTCGCTGTCGAGCGTTACCTTGACGCCGCCGACGCTGCGCACATAGCCATCGTCGTAATACGAGACCGTGCCTGCGCCCATCAACCCGTAGGCAAAGCGGCCGTTCGAGTCTGCCAACGCGATCAGGTCGTTGCGCGCCATGAATGCGAGCACCGGAGTGAACCCGGCGGGAAAGGCGGCGAGGCCGCCGCGCACGCGTTTGACGCTGCCGTCGGAGTAGTAATAGACGGGGGCGGAGCCGATGCGCTGGACGCGGCCCTCCTTGTCGTACGAAATCCGCGTGCCGCGCACCCTGGCAATACGGCTCTTCTCGTCATACTGCAGCGTGAGACTTCCCACCTGCCTCACACGGCCCTGCGAATCGTACTGTATGCGCTTGCTGGCGACCCTGGTGACGATGCCATGCTCGCTGTACGAGGCCTCGCCGGCAAGATCCGTCCCGAAACACACGCGGCCGTCCTGGTACACGTAGAGCGTGATCGAATCGCCCGCATCGATGCAATAGACGGAATCGTAGGCGGCGAACGCGGCACTGGCGGCTACCGCCAGCAGAAAGAGCTTTTTCATGAGTGTTCTCCTGCTCCAGTGGGACGGATCACTTTGCCCGCATGATTACTTCGAGATACTGGCCGACAACGCGCTGCACATCGCCGCGCTGCCGTGCCTCGCGCACGATGCGGTTCAACTCCTCATAGAGCGCGTCATGTTTCGAACCTCTTGCGACCGCCCAGGCGAGCAGCTCGTCGGTAAGCAGCCATGGCAGGGCCTCAAGCCCCGGCGTGTCCTTTGCTGCCAGCAGGACGAACGGCCCGTCGCTGATGACGATGTCGGCAGTGCGGGCCTGCAGCGCCGCAAGACACTCAGGCCCGCTGGCACAGGCGACCGCCTGCGCATTGGTCATCGCCTCGCGCACAAACTCCTCTCCGGTCGAGCCCCTGATCACCGCCGCGCGCAGGCCCGTCGCATACAGGCTCGCCGCGTCGGGATATCTCGCCACGTCGGCCGTGCGCACAAGAGCCATCTGGCCGACATGCATGTAGGGCGTCACGAAGCGCACCTTCTCGCGCCGCGCATCGGTCTCCGAGAGGCCTGACATGATCACGTCGATATCGCCGCGTTCGAGGCTGGGGATGAGCTCGTCGAACGGCAGCTCGATGAACTCGAGCGGCGTGCCGCGCTCCTCGACGACGTACTCCGCCAGGTCCGCCTCGATGCCGCACAGATGGCCCAGCTCCTTGTAGATGATCGGCGGGTAATCTGCCTCGAGGCCCACGCGCAGGGGCCTGCCAGAGTCAGGCTGCCCGGCCGTGGATGCGCACGCGCCCAGCATCAGCGCCGCGGCGCACGCGCCTGACAGCATCATAACGAGACGGCACATTGAGACCTCCTTGTGGTGAACGACAACTGCCGCGCACGGTGCGGCGGCCGGAACTCACCGGCCGGCCCGCCCAGTGAATGATGATAACAAAACGCGCCGGGGAAGTAAAGCGCGCCGGCAAGGCCATGCCCGACAGGATCCCGGCACACGCATTGGCTCGGACCGTCCTCCGTGCCTCTGTGTCTCTGCGCGAGGAGCCTGCGTGTCAATCCGTGCGCCCTGCGCCCGCCGCGGGTCGACTTGCGTGCCATCAAATGGTACAATCTATACCGCTGGAACCTCACCCCGAATGGAGCACACATGACGACCGCAACTCGCAGACGGACACTCGCCATCCTGGTTCTCGCAGTTCTCAGCAGTGTATCGCTGGCTGCCGCCGGCACGTTTCAGTTCCCTGCCGCCACCGGCATCGAGCGCGCCGCGTTGCGCCTCGACGGCCAGTGGGAACTGGCGCGGTATGATGATCCAGACCCGGACAAGGACACCTACGAGCCTGTGAACGCCCTGCCGCCGTCCGCGGAACTGACGTGGGAATCCGTGCCTGTGCCCAAGAGCCTGCACGACTTCTTCGGCGCCGGCGCGCTGTGCCATCGCGTGCTCTACCGCGCGGGCATCGACATCCCGGCCAGCCATCAGGGCCGCGGGTTCAAACTGCATTTCTCCGGCAGCAGTTGGATCCTGAGCGTGTTCGTCAACGGGACGCTCGCCGGCACGCATCGCGGCATGCTGATCCCGTGGGACATGGACATCTCGCGCCTTGTCCAGCCGGGCCGGACGAATGAGCTGGTGATCGCAGTCAAGAGCCCCTGGTACGGCTTTGACACGCGACGCACCGGCGTGAACGAGAACGAGAAGGGCACGGGCTCGCTCAAGCCGTACTGGAAGCGCGCCAGCCTCGGCCGCCCGCTCATCGTGCCGTACGGCAGCAAGGGCGATGGCAACGGGAACGATTACGGCCTCGTCAACAGCGTGACACTAATCTCCGCCGGCGCGGCGTACACGGAGGATGTGTTCGTCAAACCGTCCGTGGGAAAGAAACGCATCGAGACAGAGATCACTGTGCGTAACACCACCGGCAGACCGCGCGAGCTGCAGGTGCGGTGCGAAGCACTCGATGACGCGACAGGCGCGGTCGAGAAGGAATTCCCCGCGGCCGCGCTGTCCATCCCCGCCGGGGAGTCGAAGGTGGTCGTTGTCGCGGGTGACTGGGCGGACGCGAAGCTGTGGTGGCCGGTGCCGAAGCCCGCGCTATACCGTCTGCGCACGACGGTGCTCGATGCGGGCGAGCGGGTTGACATGCACGAGCAGCTTTTTGGATTCCGCGAGGTGACGATTGACGGCACGAGTTTCAAGCTCAACGGCCTGCGCTGGAACATGTGGGGCTGGTGGGGCCTGCAGAAGTTCATCGAAGAGCCAGGGCAGTACGCCGACCAGTTGCGCGCCGAGAAAACCAGGTTCAACCGCTTCTTCTCGGGCGGCGCCCTCGCGCGCTTCCTGCCCGCGCAGGAAGACCGTCTCGAGTACTTTGACCGCCATGGCATCGCCGGCTGCGAGGCGTCGATGATCGAGGGCATGGGCGTCGCCTACGTGCTCAGCTACGTCGAGAAAGTCGACGGCAAGTGGGTCGTCAAGCTCAACGAGCCCGTGTGGGACGAGTTCCGGCTCCACATGGCGCAGATCGCCAGGGCGTACCGCAACCATCCGTCCGTGCTGATGTACTCGCTCGAGAACGAGACGGTGTACATCAACGTCCAGAACTTCTACGGGCGCATCGCACACACGCGCGTCCCGTTCGACGACTACATGCGCATCAACGAGGAAGCCATGGCGTCCGTCGCAAAGGCGGCGCAGAAGTTTGACGGCACGAAGCCCTACGTCGTCAGCGGCGCCGGCGATCTTGGCGGGCTGCTGCCGATGAACACGCCGCATTACCCGATGGGCTCGGCCGAGTGGTATCCGGAGAATGCGTACACGATTGCCCGCGTAAGCGATCACGTCAGCCGCTGGCCATGGAAGCGGGACAAACCGTGGTACGTTCCCGAGAGCACGTTCGCGGGCGAGCTGGGCCTCGCGACGTACGCCATCGGCGATGATGCCTATCGCGGCCAGGAGGCGGCGCTGTACGGCAAGGCGGCCTTCCAGCGCATGCTCTTCGGCGGGTACCGCTGGACGGGCGTCGCGGGCTGGAGCTGCTGCGGCAACCTCTAGCAGTTCCCCGTCGTGCAGGACATGCTCAGCGATCTTGCCGCCATTCCGCGACGGCAGACGAGCCGGCTCTATGCCGGACGCGAGAACACGCTGCTGTTCAAGATCATGAACGACACGTTCAGCTCCGAGCCCGTCACCTTCGAGTGGTCCTATGCCGTCAACGGAGAACGCATCGCCGGTGAAACCGTTTCGATGGAAATCACGCCCGGGTTCGGCAAGGAACACGCCATCGCCATCACACCGACCGCAACGGACACGCGGCGCGAAGGGCAGCTCTCGCTGCGCGTCACACAGCCGGACGCGCAGCCGTACGTCGAGACGCGCCAGGTGCCCACGCTCCCCGTCGTCACGTCGCTCAAAGTGGATGTGCCTGTTACCGTGTTCGACCGCACGGGGACGGTCACCGCGTACTTCGGCTCCGTGGGGCTGAAGTGTGAGGCGGTTGACTCGCTCGGGAACCTTCCCGCGCATGACGGCCTGCTCGTGATCGGCCCCGACACGCTGCGCGAAAAAGAGGCGTACGGCCAGGACCTGCTCACGGCCGCCAGCCGCGGCATGCGCGTCATTGTGCTCGAACAGGAAACGCCTGCCGGAGGCGGCAACCTTCCCGTGCAACTGGCAAGCACGGCACACTACGGCGGGTACGCCCATCCGCAGGGCCTGGGCACGCCGGTCTTCCGCGATCTTGACCGCTGGGACCTCGTCGACTGGTCGGCCGGCGCGCCCGCGGTGGACAAGCCTGTGTACAAGAACGTCTACGAGAAGCCTGCCAGCGGCGCGCGCAGCCTGGCGCATTGCGGCCCGCTGCTCCCGTATTCCGCATTGCTCGAAGTGCCGTGCGGCAAGGGGTTTATCGTGCTCAG
>JAAYZF010000247.1 GCA_012514975.1 bacterium | reverse complement strand
CGCTCGCCGATTCCAAGACGACCATCGAAGAGCTGTATGCATGGCAGTTCAGCGGGCCGTTCCTGAAGGACTTCCGCGGCAACACGCCCGTGGAGGGCACACGAGACGCAGGTGCGCTGCAACGCGACTGAGTAGGCTACATGATTCCGCCGGGTTTACGAGCCAATGTAGACGCGGACTCCGTCGTGTGGGGTCCGCGGTCGTAGCGGCCGCCGATCGGTACGGCATGATCGGCGTCTACACGTGCGCGCCGACGCATGGCATGCGGGACCGGCGCCCGAACCGTCTCATGATGCAAAACCTATGAATGCAAACATACTGATCCGACAGTTCGACGCAGGGAACGATACGCCTTCCGTTACTGCTTTGTGGCGGGCAGTGCTCGGTTACGGCGCGCCACACAACGAACCGGCGTTCGTTATCGAGAAGAAACTTGAGGTGCACGACGGTCTGTTCTTCGTTGCCGAATGCGACGGCGCAGTGGTTGGCACAGTCATGGCAGGCTACGACGGGCATCGTGGCTGGATTTACTCGCTTGCTGTGAAGTCGGACGTGCGTGGGAAGGGGATAGGCCTGAGACTCGTCCGGCATGCCGAAGCCGCACTGGCCAGGGCGGGCTGCGTCAAGGTCAATCTCCAAGTGGTGGAGACAAACAAGGGAGTGGTCGAGTTCTATCGCAAGGCCGGCTATGCCGTCGAGCCGCGGATCAGCATGGGCAAACTGCTCAAAAACGAGCGGGGTCAGGCCCGGAGTTATTAGTTTGTATGCAGCGCGCCTGTGTTCAATCCTGTCATCTCTGGTAATCGAGGAGCATGCATGAGTGACCGACCAAACATCCTGTTGATCACCACCGACCAGCAGCGCTTTGACACCATTGCCGCCCTCGGCAACCGGCATATCTACACGCCGCATCTGGACTGGCTTGTGGACGAGGGCATCACGTTCACCCGCGCCTACTCGGATGCCCCGATCTGCATGCCCGCGCGCGCAACGATCATGACCGGCAAGCACGGGTACGAATCGGGCCTGACGGGTAACAGCGGCGCGGTCATGCCGATGCGAACCTGTCCCACGCTTCCCGGCATACTCACACGGGCCGGTTATCAGACGCGCGCACAAGGGAAGATGCACTTCCACCCGATGCGCGCCAACTACGGCTTCGAGTACGTGGAGCTGCCGATGGATTACTATCGCGAGCGGCATGGCCGCGCGCATGAGGGCCTCCCGAAAGAACACGGCGTCGGCGAGAACGAGATTACGCCCGTCATCTCGACAGTCGATGAGACGCACAGCCTGACGTACTGGACAGTCAGGCGCTCGATCGACTTCCTCGAAACGCGCGACACCACCCGGCCATTCTTCCTCTGGACCAGTTTCGCCAAGCCGCATCCGCCGTGGGACCCGTGCGCGAATTACTGGGCGCTCTACCAGAACAGGGATGTGCCCGATCCTGTCGTGGGCGATTGGTCGGCGGATGTCGAGGGCACGCCCCAGGCGTTCATGGCGCCGACCTACTCTCTCAACAATGCGTATCGCGCGAGCATCGAGCAGCTCAAGGATTCCAAGCGCGCGTACTACGCCTGCATCACCCAGATCGACTATACACTCGGCCTGCTTTTCGCGCGCATGCGCGAATTGAACCTTCTCGAGAACACGTGGGTTCTGTTCACGACCGACCATGGTGAGATGCTCGGCGACCATCACATGGCTGCGAAGTCGTCGTTCCTGGAAGGCTCCGCGCACATACCCCTCCTGATCCGCCCGCCGGCAAGGCCGTGGGACAAGAAGCCGCTGGCCGGCAAGAAGGTCGACTCCCTGGTGGACCTGGCGGACATCATGCCCACTGTGCTGAACATGGCTGGCGTGGCGGCGCCCGACGGCCTGACCGGCACAGACCTGTTGCCGCTCACGTCCTCGCCCGCAAAGCGCGAGTTCTATGGTGTCAGCACTGACGAGTTCTACTGCCTCATCCAGGGCGACTATAAGTACACGTGGGCCAGGTCAGGCGGATGCGAGCTGCTCTTCAACCTCGCGAAGGATCCGTTCGAGCAGCATGATCTGGCGCACTCCAAGGATGCTGCAAAGGTGCGCGACAAAGTGCGCAGCGCGCTCATCAAGCGCATGGCCGCGCATGGCAGCCCGTGCGTCGAAAACGGGAAACTGAAGCCGGGGCCTGCAATCACCGGGCCGCAGGACGTGTGCAAATGGCCGGGATTCCACTCGACCATCTTCGAGTGCGACGTGCTGCACTAACGGCAAGGGTGCTCGTCGGTTGGGAGTACTCGCTTCAGCGGAGCCGTGCGCAGGAAGTGGCCGATCCCGCACGCGGGATTGGCAAGTCAAAGTGCGAGTGGCCGAGGCTGTGCCTTGGCAAGTACATGAGCAAGATGGCCGCCTGTGGAGCCGCTGCCGAAAACAAGTGCAAGTCATGTAGACGCCGGACGGCGTCCGGCGCGCGGTCCCGCGAGGCGGGATCGCGTCTGCACCTCCTGACATGCCCACGCCTTGCCCAACTCCCGGGTGTGCTGTCAAGGCCTGATATGGTATAATCCTATCGCCTGGATTGATAGGTAAACCCACAACGAGGAGCAGCCATGGCTAACACACTTGCATTCCAACTGTATTCACTGCGCGAGTTCGAGGGCGGCTGGAAGCCCGCGCTCGACGTGGTCAAGAGCATGGGCATCAGCACCATCGAAATCTGGTGCGGCGCCGTGCCCAGCGATCCAAATGCCTCGATGTCCATGGACGGCATGCGCGAGGCGCTGACCGCGGCAGGCATGAAACTCACCTGCGGCCATCTCACCATGGCCGAGTTCGACACACGCTACGATGAATGGACGAAACTGCTGAAGGATTTCGGTTCGAAAGACTGGGTCATCCCATTCGCCAAGGCTGAGACGCTCGATGGCTGGCTCGCCCTTCTGCCGAAATTCAGGGAAATGGCTGCGCGTCTGAAAAAGGACGGGCTCTCGCTTGGCTACCACAACCACCACATGGAACTGGTGAAGATGGGGGACAAGTATGTGATGGAGCATCTGCTGGACAACATGCCCGAGCTTAAAGCGCAGTTCCATATCGGCCAGTTCAAGCCGGAACGCGGTATTGTCCTTGCCGACTGGATCAAGAAGTACGCGGGCCGCGTCTGTTCGCTGCATCTGAACGACTCGAATGAAAGCGGCGGAACGCGCCTCGGGCAGGGCACATGCCGGGCTGAAGAGGCGATCAAGGCCGCGTTGGCCACGGGCGTGAAGACCTTCATCATGGAAGTCCCGCTGAAAAAGGAAACGATCGATAGCGTCAAGCGCGATGTCGAGTTCGCCAGAAAGCTGATCGGATAGCCGGGCGCATCGAGACACCGGCCTACAGGTCTACGGGGTCAGGCCCCAAATTGTGAATTCTCCATCTGCAGCTCAACGGCGCGGTCTACGGGGTCAGGCCCCAAATTGTGAATTCACCATCTGCAGTTCAAGGGCGCGGAAGGCTGGATACTCCGGGGAAAGCACTGCTGAACTCAAAGCGCGTATGGCATGCAGATTCACAATTTGGG
>JAAYZF010000246.1 GCA_012514975.1 bacterium | reverse complement strand
TGCGACGTCTCGTAATGGACGGGAAGGGAGGTGCGGGAGAAATTGTCGAACGCAATGCCGAGTGCGGCAAAGCTGTCGCGGTTGAGCGCGTAGTACTTGTCGACGAGCTGCTGGGGCGTGATGCCTTCCTTCCCCGCGGCTATGATGATGGGCACGCCGTGCTCATCGGCGCCGCAGATGAAAACGACGTCGCTGCCCATGAGGCGCTGGTAGCGGACGAAGATGTCCGCGGGCAGGTACGCGCCGGCCAGGTGGCCGATATGGATCGGCCCATTCGAGTAAGGCAGCGCGCTGGTGACAAGAATCTTGCGAGCCATGTGTGATCAATCCTTAAGGTTGTACGAAGCCGGAAGATTATAGCAAAAGCACTCCGCGATTGCCAATGGCGGAAGTCAAAGTGAAAGTGGAAGTGGAAGTAAGAGTGGCCGAGGCTATGCCTTGGCAGGTTGAAGTCAAAGTCAAAGTGGCCGAGGCTATGCCTTGGCAAGTTGAAGTCAAAGTCAAAGTGGCCGAGGCTGTGCCTTGGCAAGTCAAAGTGGCCGTGCATTCTCACGATCTGTCGCAATGAACACTTTGTTCCGGCTGGATGCGTACAGACGCGCGGCGAGGGCGTGTACTCACCAAGGCATAGCCTCGGCCACTTTCACTTTCACTTTCACTTGCCAGGGCGCAGGTTCAGCGCAGTGCGACGGTCGTCTTCCACAGCGTCCTCCACCATTCCTCGCTGTCGATCGGCGCGGGAGTCTCCAGACACGATCCTGTGTATGGATGATCGTGCATGGTTCCAACAAGGCCTCTGCGGACAGGATTGTTCCAGATGTACCTGATCGTCTGTGCCAGTGGATCGCGCCGGCGTTCAGTGGTGCGCAGGACCCGGTCATAGGGCTGTTTCTGCCACATGTCAACGCCCACTGTGCCGCGCAGTTCGTTTATCGCCGAGGACGTCGATTGTTTCCACTCGTACTCGGCCGGCAGGCAATCCGCCGAATCAGAGACGCCGTGGAACAGCGCATGAGTATGCTCCGGCATGACCGTGTACGCGACACAGAGCACACCGTATTTCGCCATCAGGCCGCGCCAGCATTCGAGGCATGCCGCGGCACAGCCGTTGTCGGCGAGGTGCGGTTTGCGGTCGTTCATGACATCACTGAAGAAGACCCAGACACGTCCTTGATACGCCTCGGCGGGCAGACGCGGCAAATGGCTGTACGGTTGTGAGAACACGCGCATACGCTTCTCCGCTGGTGCAGGTTCTGCAAAGCATTGGTGCGTGGAAGCACCTACTGCCTCCACATAGCGCATACGCGATAACGCTGATTTTCTTGCAGGGAAGTCAAAGTTAAAGTGGCCGAGGCTGTGCCTTGGCGAGTCAAAGTCAAAGTGGCCGAGGCTGCGCCTTGGCGAGTCAAAGTCAAAGTCAAAGTGGCCGAGGCTGCGCCTTGGTTAGTGGAAGTCAAAGTATTAAAGTGGCCGGTCCCACGGCGCAGGACCGGCCACTTCGACTTCCACTTCGACTTCAACTCTGACTTTAACTCACCAAGGCGCAGCCTCGGCCACTCTTACTTTCACTTTCGCTTCCATCACGCGAGTGAGAGTTCCGTCCTGTCCGCTTTCAGCGCGCGGCGCTTGCCCTGCCAGATGAACGTGCCCGTGACGCCTTCCGGCAGCTCGATGACAGCCGCGCAGCCGGCCTTGCCCTTGCGCTTCAGCTCGACAACGATCTCGCCGTCCGGATGCGGCGTGCGGCACTCGATCTGCTTCAGCGTTCCCATCTGCGGCTCGATCACCACCGTGCGGAAACCGGGCGAGCCGGGCCGGATGCCCGTGAGCGTCGCATGGAAGTGGAAGAGCGGATGGCTGCTCCATGCGTGGCAATCCGAGCGGGACGGGTCGGGTTTCTCGAGCGGGGTCGAGCACCCGTTGTGCACCATCTCGTCCCAGCGTCCGAGATGCTTGAGCAGCAGGTCTGGCCTGTGCATTTTTCTGAACACCTCGAACAGGTAATGCGTGAAGTAATAGCTTGCGCGCGCGAGTTTCCTGTCCTTGACGAGGCCGTTGAACACGCGCGACGCCCGTGCGCCCGTCACGGCGTCAGTGAGCAGCGCGAATATCTGCGCGTGCTCGCTGAAGTGTTTCTGGTCCGGGTCGTCGGCGATGAGCCCGCGCTTTTCATTCCAGAACAGCTTTACCACGCGGGCGGCGATGCGCCTTGCGCGCTCGCGAAGGCGTCTGGCAAGCAGCGGTTCTCCCGCCCAGTCTTCGAGTTCCGCCGCGCTGCGCAGGGCGAGGACGAACAGCAGGTTCACCACCGAACAGACGCCGAAGCGGCCGGTGGGCGTGTAGCCCGTGTCCCACTCGTTCACCCAGTCCATGAACGACCAGCCGGGGAGTGCTTCGAGCAGGCCGTCTCCATTAATATACGGTTCGAAGTGCTCGAGCATTGCACGCAGGCCGATCATGCGCGCCTTGACGAATTCCGCATCGTTGCGCCACCAGCAGTAGTCGCGCAGCATCAGCGCCCAGATCATCGAGAAGGTAGTCGAGAGCTGCGGCGTCTGCGACGGATAGCGTTCGTTTACGAATCCCCAGTTGATGCGCGACCAGTCGAACAGCTCGATGCCGCGCTTGACGAGGCGGTCGTCCCTGGTGAGGACGTGTGTGACGAGCATTTCGAGCCTGGTATCGCCGACGTACATCAACTGCTCGTAGTGCGGGCAGTCCATGAAGGTCTCATGCGAGCACATCTGTATGCCGCGGATGCAGAGAGGCGTGATCGATGCCACGCGCCTCCCGTCGCAGGCGAACGCGCCCTCGGCTTCGAGCGGATAACGTGTTTCGTTGATGCCGAGCCGGTTCAGTTCCAGCGGTTCGTCGCTCGTGGCGATTTTCAGGATGCAGAACGTGCCGCCGCGCCACCAGTGCGACGTGAATACGCGGCGTGCGCCGCCGTCCGTCACAAACGTGTCGCCAAAGCCGATCGCATGCCTGCCGACGACCTCGGTGCGGCTGCCCTTGGCGCCCTTGGCGTCGAACAAGCCTTCCTCCCACAACCATGCTATCGTGCTGTGCGCGCCGCCGCTCACATCGAGATGCGGATACCCGCAGTAGTAGTCGCCCAGGTACCACAGCAGGAACGCGGAGGAATGCGCGGGCACGGTCAGCGGCCCGGTCCCCTCGATCACGCGCTGCCATTGTGCGACGAGCGGATGCGCCAGGTCCTCCCTGACAAACGCCTCGCCGTCCCACCCTGTCTTCAACGCCCGGTCGCCCGCGGCTACTGCCGTGCCCGGATGGACGAGCCGGTTGAGCTGGTCGGGCAGCACCGACGGCACGAGTTTCCATGGGACATCGGCGCAGCCCCATTTGTTGCCCTTCAGCGCCGGGGCGACCACGGCCGCCGGCCTCGCGTCCATCGTCTGCCAGGGATACGCGGTGCCGTCCCATTTGAGCACGCCGCCAAGGCCGAACACGGAGGTTTTCACCTGCCGCTCGATTTCGAGGCCGTCAAGCCGCTCGACCTGCCACGGGCCCGAGCCGGTCGACAGAGACGCATTGTACGCGCCCTCCGCACGGAGGATGAAGCCGCCGCGCACACTGAGCTGGGCAAGCGCGGCCGACGAACCAACATGCCAGACGAACGCTTCGAGCGTATGCGCGCCGGGCGCGAGCTCGATGCGGTAGGACGCGAACGCCCAGTGCTCCGGGTCGCACCGGTCGGGCCCGCGCGAGATCACCGAGCCATCAAGGCTGAGCACATAGCGCTGGTCGGCGCTGACGTGGATGATGAGCGGCGTGCCATCGCTGGCGAATCCGTTGGTGAAACGGAGGAATGCGTGCCGCCCCGGTTGCGCCGCCGGGTCCCAGATCCATGCTGCTTCATCGATGGGGTGAATGGGCAGGATGCCCGCGTTGCCAAGATGCAGCCGGCGCGGAGGAAAGAGTTTGGTCACCATGTGTCTCCTTGCATGCTGATTCGGGATATTGTAACGCACGACGAGAGGAGAGTCAAGAGGGGAAAGTGGCCGATCCCGCCCCGCGGGATTGGTGAGCTAAAGTAGCAGTTGAAGTCCCAACCACTCGAGGCCGGCTGCGGGATAGCTCACTTTCCTCTGGTCTCGCCCGGACAGACGCGAGATGGACGCGTGCACTTACCAAGGCAAAGCCTCGGCCACTTGCCGTGCGCGGCGCGATGGAAACGGGGTCGGATTTGACTTTGCGGGCCGTAAGGAGTACAATACGATAGTCGTTTTTCAGAGAATAACGGTACTTAGGAGGATCGAATGAAGACAGTCGCTCTTGTCGTTGCAGCAGCACTTGCCGTCTGTTCAGCCTCGGCGCTGTACGCCGGAGACGAGCCCACGCACGGGCAGAAGATCGCCCGTGGGTTTGTTAACCTGGTGACGTTCCCCTTCGAGTACGGCCGCTGCCTGACGTACCAGTTGGCTGACAAGGGGCCGCTCGGCCTCGCCACCGGCACGGCCCAGGGCACGATCTACACAGGCGCGCGCGCCGTCGGCTCTGTCATCGACATCGTCGGCGTGGGCACCATGCCCGAGAAGGGCAACACGTACAACGCGCTCGGCCTGAAGGTCAATCCGTTCGTCGAGAAATGGCTTCCACGGAAGGGCGGGAAGAAGGCCGAAGAGAAAGCGGCAGCCGCGCCCGCCGCGAAGGAACAGTCCGGGTGGAAGTCCGCAAAGGAGAAGGACACCGCGGCCGAGGCGGCCGTGAAGGCGGAGAAGAAAGCGGAGAAGAAAGCGGAGAAGAAGGCGGAGAAGAAGGCGGAGAAGAAGGCTGGGAAGGCTGCTGCGCCCGCAGAACAGCCTGCCGCGGCCACTCAGAAGTAAGCGCCCGCCCCACAAGGGCGAACAGATTTCAAAGGCTGCCTCCCGCGGGGCAGCCTTTTGTTTTGCGTCAATGCACGTGCAAGTGGCCGAGGCTGCGCCTTGGTGAGTGCAAGTGGCCGGCCCCGCTCTGCGGGATTGGAAAGTGCAAGTGGCCGCATGCTGGCTGACGCGCGGGGGCGGCAGGTACTTGCCACGGCCGAGCCGCGGCCACTTGCATTCGGCAGCGTGTGAGCGGACGCGCGGGGGCGGCGGGGGATGCGCCTGCTTGCGTCCGTGGCGCGCATTTCGTATAATAGCCCGAACGCAGTGATATACGGGTTTATCATTGGATACTGAACACACGGAGTGCCGTTCATGACAGCCTGCACACACGCCGCGCGCCACGGGCGCTTCAATGACGACGACAGCTACACGATCACCAGCAGCCCGCCGGGGCCATGGTGCCTCTACCTGTGGAACGCCCACTACCTCGCCTCGGTCGACGTCGCCGCGCGCGGCACCGGCATGTTCAAGGACGACGAGCACCGGCGCGTCACCCTCCGCCGCGCAGGCTCGCCGCGCAAGGTCTTCGTCCGCGACATGCGCTCGGGCGAGTGGTGGGACATGACCGACTGGGCGAAGGACGGGGACGTCGTCGTGCGGCGCGGGGTGATCGAGTTCCATCGCAGGCCCGCGGGGCTCGAACTCTGCCTCTCGATCTTCGTCGACCGCGTGAAGCCGATGGAGTACTGGCATGTCAGCATCGCGAACCGGGGCGGGCGCGCGCGGCGGTTCCGCGTGTTCGCCCTCAACCATCTCGATGTCGGCGGGTTCAAGACGCGGTTCGGCAACTGGTACTCTACGCCGGGCGAGTTCGACCGCGGGGCGAACGGCATGCTCTTCCGGTGCATAAGCCTCGAACGGCCGTCGGACTGGCACAACGGGTTCCTGATCGCCAGCCGCGCGGCCACCGGATTCGACGGTCTCGAGGCGAACGCCATCGGCAGCGGCTCGTGGGCCGCGCCGGAAATCGTCGCCCGCGGCCGCTGCACGAACACGCCGGAGATCGGCGATGACCGGTTCCTCGCCGCGCTCTCGATTGACGTGCCCGTGCGGCAGCGCTCGGCCGCGGAGGCGGCGTTCGTCACGGGTGTGTACCGCAGGCGCGCCGATGCCGTGCGCATCGCCAGGGCGCTGCGCGCAGCGCCGGGCGCAGCAGTGCGCGAGCGCGCCGCGGTCGAGAAGCTCTGGGAGCGGAAGTGTTCCGCGGTCCGCGTCGGTCTGCCTGACAAGGCGATGGAGCGCATAGTGAACTACTGGCTGCCGTACCAGTTGCATCTCAATGCCGTGTGGACGCGCATCTACTCGCACGGCTTCCGCGATTCGCTCCAGGATGCCGAGGGCGTGTGCGCGCTCGACCCCGGGCGCGCGCGCCACAACATCGAGCAGGCGCTGATGCATGAATACCCGCATGGCCGCTGCGTGCGCTCATGGGGCGGCGTCGAGGCGGCGTTGAAGGACGAGTTCTATGCCGACAGCCCGATGTGGACGGCGCGGGCTGTTGCCGCATACGTCAAGGAGACTGGCGACCGCGCGTTTCTCGATGCACGGCTTCCGTTCCTTCCCGACATCAAGACCGGCAACCCGGCGCCGCCGGCCAGTGTCTACGAACACGTGCGCCGCGCGCTCAGGTTCCTTTATGGCGACCGCGGCGCGCATGGGCTCGTCCGCATTCATCAGGGCGACTGGTGCGACACCATGCACCAGGCCGGCACGCAGGGCCGTGGCGAATCCGTCTGGCTGTCGATTGCGACGGTGGATGCGCTGAACCATTGGGCCGGCCTTGCCGGGGCGATCGGCGATCATGCTGAAGCACGCGCGTGCCGCGGGATGGCGGATGCGCTCTCACGCGCGATCGGGAAACACGGCTGGGACGGGAAGTGGTACCGTGCGGCGATCAATGATGACGGCATGTGGATCGGCTCGAAGGCGAATCGCTGGGGCAAGGTGTTCCTCAACCCGCAGTCGTGGTCCGTCCTCGCCGGCATCAACACGCCCGGGCGGCAACGCAGCGTGCTCGATGCGATCGACCGGAAGCTTGATTCGTGGCTCGGCCCACACCTGCTCTGGCCGGCATACCGCGAGGAAGTGAAGGGCATCGGCGCACTGACGGGCTTCGGCCCTGGCGCGATCGAGAACGGCTCGGTGTACAGCCACGGCGCATGCTTCAAAATCGCCGCTGACTGCGCGGCGGGCCGCGGCGATCACGCGTACCGGACATGGACGACGATCATGCCGGGTGGCCTTGCCGATTCGTCGCCCCGGAACACGAACGCGTGCGGCGAACCGTTCGCGTTCACCAATTGCCGCTTCGGCCTCGAACACCCCACCCTCGCCGGCAGGGCGAATGTCGGCGCATGGGCCACCGGCACGGCTGCATGGGCGTTCCTGGCCGCGACGGAGCACATCCTCGGCGTCCAGCGCGACTACGCGGGCCTGCGCATCAACCCGTGCCTCCCGCGCCACTGGAAATCCGCGCGCATCATCCGCAGGTTCAGGGGCGCGACGTACGACATCAGAATCCACAATCCGGAAGGCGTAAGCACGGGTGTCGTGTCAATCACCGTAGACGGGACGCCGATCAAAGGTACAACGGTTCCCGCGTGTGCGGACGCGAGGCGGCACAGGGTGGACGTGGTGATGGGGGAGGGGTGACAATTGTCGAGGGACAATTGTCATTTATCATCTGACATCTGACATTTGACATTTGACATTTGCCGTTGTCCGCGCCGCATCATCGCAGCGCCTGCCAGCAGCATCGAGATGAACAGCGCCGGCTCGGGCACGTCCACGAAAAACGTCGCCACGGCGCTCGTCGACACATTGCCCGCATTGTCCATGCCGATCACCTGCCACTGATGCTGGCCCGCGCCGACGGGCGGGTTGACGGTGACGGGGTTCTGCGTCGTGTGCACGGCGATGGGCGAGCCGTCGAGGAGGATCGTCGCATTCGACGGGCCCGAGGCGACGTCGAAGACGTGCCAGAACAACTGGACGGGAGTGTTGGTCAGCACGACCTGGTCGCCGAACGGTTCCATTGCGACGGAGATGGGCGGCACGGGATCGGCGTCCGTGGTGAACACGGGGACGCCGCTGAAGTCTGCCGGCGCTGGCTGGGTGCGCACGGCATCGCGCACGGGGATGTTCCTGTACTGCGGCTCGCACTGCGCGTCGTAATAGAATGTTTCGTAGAACACGGCGTCATCCGCGTCCGCGCAATGCACGGTGTCGTTTGTCGGGCATACCGTCAGCGGCAGGCCGTTCAGTGTCAACTG
>JAAYZF010000245.1 GCA_012514975.1 bacterium | reverse complement strand
TCAATGTTTATATGCGAAGAACATGATCAGGGCTGAGTTCACAAACTACAACAATACGTACGTCGGAGAAAGTGAGGGTCTTCGGCCACACGTTCAGGCAATGAAGAAGCTCATCACAGACCGCATTCAAACAGTTAGGGCTTGCCTTACGGTGTTCACATGCGGGACCTTAGCGATGGGGCTGTTCGCGGTCTTTGTTTCCGCAGTTGAATACCGTGGCAGTTCCAGGCGGATAGCCAACCAGGCTCGTCAGGAACAGACTTCGCCTTGCGAGGGAAGCGAAATCGGTCGATGACCCACTGATGTAGTGTTACATCACGACTGTCCGGTCATAAGTCAACCAGTAGCAGTTCGCTATGCGGTTAAAGTGATTGATCTCTGTAATCCATGTTTGAAGGTGATTCAGCAAGTCGTGGGGTGGGAAATGCGGGTGGTTGTAACAGTTTAGTCCGATAGCACGCCGATGAATACAGGGGGGGCTTGACACCGGCGGTTTGTTCTGGCTTCATATAAGCGTATATGTACGCTTTCCACTTCATTTGGTGACACCCATGATCCCGTTCGGGGGTTGCTCAACCGCCAGGCGTCCCTCAAACGTGCCTCACTCTATTGGCAACGGATTTCATTCTCACGGAGGCACAAAGGCACGGGGACAACCATCGAGCAGTCTTTTGCGTCTTCGCGTCTTTGCGCCCTTGCGTTGAACCCGCAGCCGTTCGTCGTTCGCCCAGGCCTTATTCGTTCTCTGCGTCTCTGCGTCTCTGCGTTGTTCGTGCGATTCGTGTGATTCGTGGAATTCGTGTACTGTGAGCAGTTCCTTGCGTCTTTGCGTCTTTGCGTCTTTGCGTTGAATTCGTAGCTGTTCGTCGTTTGCCCAAGCCTGATTCGTTCTCTGCGCCTCTGCGCCTCCGCGTTAAGTCGGC
Organism: bacterium; assembly: GCA_012514975.1. Classification (GTDB taxonomy): domain Bacteria; phylum Auribacterota; class UBA3054; order UBA3054; family JAAYZF01; genus JAAYZF01. The sequence continues at coordinate 7,149 of JAAYZF010000245.1, read as the reverse complement.
AGTTGGTCTGTGTTTGTCTGTGGCGAAAGAATCCCTGCCGTTCGCATCAACTCACGCCGTTTCCGTGCTATCCATGCGATCGGTGTTCGGATGGATGCTGTTCCGTTCTACCCCGTGAGCTCCACGGATCGCGTGAAGCGGTGGCTTTGATGCGCGCGGCGGTCACGGCCGCCGATCCAGGCAGAACAGCAGGATCGTCGTCTACAATCGTTGGCGGCTTGTGCGAGGGTGGTGGAGCGGCCCTGCGTTATTCCGCCGCCGTGCACGTATCGCGGCAAGCAGCGGGAGAATCACCGCGCCGCCAAGCGGCTCGGGTATGACGAACCCCTGGCGGATATAGTCGTTCACTGCCTGCGCCGTATAGTCCGCGCGCCAGTTCTGCTTCGACTGCGCGCGCGCCGCGGCGACGAACGACTCGAAACTGCCCGTTCCGTCGATGGTCGCCTGGTAACTCTCGACGCACCGGCCGGGATCGGCAAACGTGCGCTGACCGGCATGCGCATCCGCCTCGCCCGAGAGAGCGCGCCACGCCGTGATGTCCCTGTCGACATTGTTCACGCGGAACCACTGCGAGCTCGAGCGGTCCGTGTAGTACCAGTTGCCGGAGAAGAGGTAGTTGGTGAACGCGCCTGCGATCTGCGCTATCTGCACATTGCTTGTGGGGAACTGGAAGATGTTGTCCGCCATGACGACATCCGTCTTGCTGGTGCCGATGGAATACGTGAGCCCGACGCCGCTGCCGAACCCGTGGAAGATGTTGCTCGTGATGAGCAGGTCGCGGCAGAAGCCGGTCATGCTGATGCCATGCGTGTTCCCCAGGCCATTCGTCTGACGCAGGAAGAGGTTGTCGCACACGATGCCGCCGTCCCAATCGGCGATATCCATGTACCACGCGAGGTAGCGCCCCGTGGGCCGTGTCCTGCCGACATCGATGATGACGTTGCTGATGATCGTGACGCCGACGAAGCGATAGGGCTCCTCCGTGTTGCCGCCGATGCCGATGCCTATCTCGGCTTCGGCGTAGAGATTGTTGTCGATCAGAATGGCGCCCGAGCCGCCGGACGTGTCGCAGCGCCATTTGTTGTTCATGCTCGCGCCGCGGAGGAAGAGGTTGTTGCGGAAGACGGCGTTGCTGGGCGAGCCGATGTAGGTATTGTGGTTGAACATGGTGGCTGCGCCGCCGGCCTGCGTGTTGCTGCCGGTGCCCTGGATGAGCCAGCCGTTGTGATCGAACACGTTCTCCTCGACGATGAAATTGCGGGGATGGCTGGCATACAGCCCCTGCGAGTGGCTGCTTATGCTGTACGAGTCGATGAGCACGTTGCGCCGGATGGTGATATTCTCGATTTCGCCATTGCCTTCGATGACAATTGCCGTCAAAAAGAACTGGATGCAGCAATCCTCGATCAGCACGTTGGCGAGCATGCCGCCGGAGTAGAGCCGCATGCCCGTACTGCCGGCTCCGGAGACATACTCGGACGAATTGGTGTCGCGCGTATGCGCATAGAGGTGGATGCCCGCCACGGCGAAGTTGGTGAAGGAGTTGCAGCAGACGCTGAGCGCCGTGTTCGACGCAGCCTTGACCAGCGGACGCGCGCCCTCTCCATACGCGCCGAAGAGGAAGGGCTGGCCGGGCGACCGGCCGCTCTTGATCGCCATCGTCGAGTACCATGCATCGCCGCGCTTGAGCAGCACCCAGTCGGGATACCCGCTGCGCGCCTGGGCAAGCGCCGCGCTGATCGTGCTGAACGCCTTGACGGCGCCGGTGGGATTGAACGGATCGCTGCCGATCACACCGCTCGACGGCGCGTAGTACGCCGCGGCGCCGTCATTGCCCGATGTGCTGCTGACGTAACAGATGCGTGAATCGGGCGACGGGGTGAAGACTGTCCATCCGTTGGCATCGAGCGGCAGGCCGAACGCGCGGGCGGTGATGCACAACACAGCAGGGATGAGCGCGATGCATGTCAGGCGTGTGGTGGCGAACAAGTGGTCGCTGCCGCTTCGTACGGTCGTCAATGAAGTGATCATGCATCATTGTACCGAATTCGCGGCTGCGGGGGAAGAGGGATCAACGCGGCGCACATCAAGTGGCCGAGGCTGTGCCTTGGCGAGTGAAAGTCAGAGTGGCCGAGGCTCCGCCTTGGCAAGTGAAAGTCAAAGTGGCCGAGGCTGCGCCTTGGCAAGTGAAAGTCAGAGTGGCCGAGGCTGCGCCTTGGCAAGTGAAAGTCAGAGTGGCCGAGGCTCCGCCTTGGCAAGTGAAAGTCAGAATGGCCGTAGCTCGGCCTTGGCAAGTGCATCCGTCTGCCCGCATCTGCCCGATCGTATCAGCTACTTGGGACTTCACGTACCACTTTGACTTACCAAGGCATAGCCTCGGCCACTTTGACTTACCAAGGCATAGGCCTCGGCCACTTTGACTTACCAAGGCATAGCCTCGGCCACTTTGACTTACCAAGGCATAGCCTCGGCCACTTCAACTTACCAAGGCATAGCCTCGGCCACTTTCACTTGCCTACCGTTCCGGCAGGCATCGGACATCCACGTTGACGCCGTCGATGCCGATCGTGACGACCACCGGTTCGCCCGCGGCGCGTGCGCGTACCAGTTCGCCCCGCACGAGCCACTTGCCACGATCATAATCCAGCCGCATGGCGCGCACCATGCCCGGCTCGCCCAGCGGGAGCCGGTACACGTACACGCCGCTGCTGACAGCGCGCCAGTGTCCAGCCTTGAGCGACTCGGACTGGCCGCCGACGGTGACGCGCACGGGCAGCGGCGCGCTGTCAGGAACCGTCTGCGCGTCGATGCGGCCGGCAACGACGAAGCGGTTCGACGCCGCAACGGCCGTGTCCGCAACAAAGGCATTGGCCATCTGTGCATCCGCGCTGTCGCGGGAGGACGGCGCGACGGTTGTCCGCTCCACGCCGGTGAAGGGCACGCCTTGCGGCGACGCGCCGCCAGGGCCGACGATGTACGTCACCGTCAGCTTCGGCCGGTACGACGTTGTGCTGTAGTTGCGCGAGCAGACCGCGGCCGACGTGGTGCCGCTCCGGCGCAGGATGATGAAGCCGGTGTTTGTCGCCGGGTTGCTCACCCAGCGCTGCACGCACGCAACGCCTTCACCGCCCAGGTTGTTCGACACGGTCACCCTGCTTGCCATGCTGAACGAGCCGAACACGACACTCCCCTTGTCCAGCACACCCGTGCCGCCCTGCAACTGCCAGTACGTGCCGCCGATTGCCGTGTTCCACCGCACCCATGTCGCGCCGGTCTCCGTCCACGCGCGTTTGGACTCGTAGATATCCGCCATGGCGCCGCTGGCTGCCGTGCTCACTCTGAACTGCACCGAGGCGGACTGCACGATGGCGCCCGTTGGTATGGCGCTCACATCCCACTTGACCAGCGCGTTGTACCCGCCGCGAATGGACAGCGTGGTGGCCGTGCCGTAGTTCGAGTTCGAGTACGAGCCCGAGCGCAGATACGTGTCATACGTGCCGGCATAGCCAACGGGCGAGACGCCCTGCTGGAACGAGACGGTGACCAGCGTGTCGTTGTCCTGCTCGGTGGCGATGACGTCGTCCGGATCGGTGTTGGGAGCACTGCATCTGAACGTCGCGCTGCCGTCGTCCACATCGCCATCCTCGTCGGCGCTGAGCGTCACCGTCTGCCACGAGCTGTAGTTGCCCGCGTTGAACACGAGCGCCGCTCCACCGCTCACGCCGAGATCCGCATCGCCGGAAATCCTGGCGGTCGAGACCGTCAGCGCGCCGGCCGGCGGATAGGCCAGCTTCACATTGAACGTCGCTGTCGAGCCCTCGGGCACGTCAACCGTATCAGCCGACAGGATAAGCGCGTTGGTCGAAGCGCCCGGGACAACACCCACGCGGCTGTTCGCGTAGTCGTACACAAGCTGCGCTGACAGCGCGCCTCCGAAGGTGACGCTGTTAAACGTCGTGCCGTTCACAAGATTGCTGTGCACGGTCAGGAACCAGTTCGTCGCCGTGCCGCCAAGCGAGCCATCGATATCGAGATCGATGGTGTCGAGCGTGAGCGACACATCAAGGTTGGAAACGATGACCTGGTCATGGTCCACCCCGGGCACGCCGCCCGAGCCGTTGACGTCGATGTTCAACAGCAGCCGGTCGCCCGGCAGGCCCAGCTCAGTGACGCCCGCCTGTTCATCGAGCGTCAGGATGCCGATGCCGTCGACGCCGGGCGCTATGCTGCCGGTAAAGCGGTTGGTGCCGTTCGGATTGCTGTTGATCTTCACCAGCGTGCCTTCGCCGCGCACGTCGCCGCGGAACTCCATCCACGAGCTGTACTGGGCGGCATTGGTGACGACGCCCTGGATGGTCACCCGGTTGTCGTTCGACGATGGCGACGACCAGTAGGCATCCAGCCGCGACGCAGGTTCGAGCACAAGGTCGCCCAGCCGCGCCGCGTTGCCAAGATTGAGTGTCGTGCCGCCCTTCACCACGATGGTCGCATTGGTGCACATGTATGACTGGCTCTGGAAGAGAAGACTGGCTGTGGTCTGCTCCGCACACAATACGCCAGTGAAATCAGGGCTGCCGTTCACACGGAAGGCGATCAAGCCGGCGATGGCACGAAGATTCATGGTGTTCGTGCCCTCGAAGTAGCTGCTCCTCACCGCCATGATCTTGTTCGATGGAACGACAAGGTCAACGTCGCTCAACAGCACGAGCGGGGCGGTGATGTCCGCCTGCCACGATCCGGCATTCACGCCGGCGCCCTCGATCACCGCGTTGCCCGCGTTGCTTGCCAGATGCAGCCTCTTCCCGCCCGACGAGGCAATGGTCGGATGGAGGTCAGCGCCGATCGTGCCCGTGATGCGCACCGCCTTCGCCGTCACATCCGCATCAACGTAGATGGTGCGGCTGCCCGTGCCGCTCAGGTTCTCATGCGGGAAGACGGCTGTGTCGCCCGGGCCGTTCGGATAGCCGTTGGGCGACCAATTGCCCGCGACGGTCCAGTTGCCGCCGACGGCATTTGTCCAGACATACGTGCCAGGCGGCAGCTCGGAGTCATTGTCGACTTCAGTGGCAATGACGTCGACCGAAGTCATGCCCGACGCGGCGCAGCGGATTGCCGCGATCCCATTCGTATAGTCCGCATCCTCAGCCGCGCTGAGCGTGACAGCCTGCCACGAGCTCCAGTTGCCCGCGGTGAAGTACAGCGTCCCGCCGCTCTGCACGGAGATGCTCGTATCACCGCTGATACGCGAAACGGTGACGGTGGCCGTGCCGACGGGCGCGGCGGTCAGCTTCACGTCGAATCCAGCGGTGCTGCCTTCAGGCACATTGACCGAGCCTGTGGACGTGGTAATGCCGAGCGTATCGTTGTCGTCCTCGGTCGCGGTGACGTTGACATCGCCCACGCCCGCGCCCGAGCAGCGGACCGTCGCGCTGCCATCCGCCGCGTCATCGTCCTGCGCCGCGCTTAGCGTGACGGGCTGCCATGTGTCGTAGTTGCCGGCGGTGAAGTACAGCGTCGCGCCGCTTTGCACACTGATGTCGGTGTCGCCGGAGACACGGCTGACGGAGACGGTGAACGTGCCGTTCGGCGGGTTCATGAGTTTGACGCTGAAGCCGGCAGTACTGCCTTCAGGCACGGACACGCTCGATGTCGAGACGATGATCGCGTTGGTCGATGCGAGGGAAAAGACGCCGACGCGATTGTTCGGATAGTCGTACACCACCGCAGCCGACTGGCCGGAGCGATTGGTGACGCTGTTGAACGCAGTGCCGTTGAGCAGGTTGCTGTGGACGGTGAGTATCCAGTTCGTTGCCGTGCCGGACAAGGCGCCGTCAAGCACCAGGTCGGTGTTCTGCAGGGAAAGCGCCGCGTCCTGGTTTGACAGCACAAGCTGGTCGTGGTCCACTCCAGGCACCGCGCCCGAGCCGCTGACGTCAATGTTCAGCCGCAGCCGCGCGCCGGCCTGACCGAACTCGGTAACGCCCAACCGCTCGTCAAGCACGAGCCTGCCAATGCCGTCGATGCCGGGCGAGATGCTGCCAATGAAGCGGTTCGTGCCGATTCCGCTGCCGTTCAGCCGGATCACCATGCCCGTGCCGCGCACATCGCCGCGGAAGTTCATCCAGGAATTCGCCTGCGCCGTATTCGTCACGAGGCCCAGCACGGTCACTGAGTTGTCATTGGACGACGGCGACGACCAGTAGGCGTCAAGCCGCGAGCCGGGCATCAGCACGAGCTGGCCCAGCCTGGCCGCATTGCCGACGTTCAGTGTGGCGCCGCTCTTCACGACGATGGTTGCGTTCGTGTAGGTGAAGGACTGGCTCTGCATGAGCACGGTGTTGACCGAGCGTTCGGTGTAGACTTTGCCCGTGAACGCCGGGCTGCCGCCTATGCGCGATGCGAGGAAACCCGCCGCGGCGTCAAGATGCAGGTTGTTTGTGCCTGCGATGTAGCTCGCACTCAGGGTGAGTATCTTGTTGGACGTCGCCCTGACGTCCACATCGCTCAGGAGAGCGAAGGGAACGTTGATCTCGAGCCCCCACGACGCAGCGCAGTGCCCCGCCAGCTCGACAAGCGCGTTGCCTGCCGCGCCCTTGAGGCACAGCGTGCTGGCGTTCTGCGTCTTGATGCTGGCGTAGATGTTGCTTGCGATGAATCCGGTTGTGCGAATGACGCCCGCCGTCACATTCGCATTGACGTAGATGCTCCGGGTCGTGCCGCTGCCGAGGAGCTGGTTGCTGATGACCGCGGTGTCGGCCGCGTCGTTCGGGTAGCCATAGGGCATCCAGTTCCCCGGCGTGGTCCAACTGCCGTCAGCGCGGTTCGTCCAGACGTAGACATGCGGCCGTGTGAGCGTGTCAAACCATGTGGGATTCGAGTAGGCGCCCCAGAGGCCCGTGTTGTCCTTGTAGCGGACGCGCCAGTAGCAGCGCGTCTCGTACGGCAGGTACGGCGTCGCCACATTGGTCAGATGCACGGCATCCTGCCCGCTGTCCCAGACGAGCGCGACGAAGTTGCTGGCTGTGCTTACCTGCCACTGGCTCGCCGCGTGCGTGTTGCCCGCATTCGGGTCGGAAAATGCCGAAGCGAACAGCGTGGGCGTGAGGCCGACGCCGCCCGCACCGTTCACGGGCAGCTGGTTGGCAGGCG
>JAAYZF010000244.1 GCA_012514975.1 bacterium | reverse complement strand
TGGACCGACGAGAAGTTCCGTTACTATCGCTGGGCCTATTATCGCATGGTCGAGAATGTGGACGCGCAGATAGGGCAGGTGCTCGACGCGTTGCGCGCCAGCGGCCAGGAGGAGAACACGCTGGTGGTCTTCTCGAGCGATCATGGGGAGATGATGGGCGCGCACGGGCTTGTGATGAAGCGGTATTTCTACGAGGAGGCCGTTCGCATACCGCTGCTCGTCAGCTTCAAAGGCAGGATCAGGCAGGGGAAGGTGGTGGACAAGCCTTTGGTGTCCAACGGGCTTGACCTTCTGCCCACGCTGTGCGACTACGCGGGCATCACTCCGCCGCCGGGCCTGCGGGGGAGGAGCCTGCGCCTGTTGCTCGAGGGCGCGCCGCCGCCGGACTGGCGGGCGGAGCTGGTGGTCGAGTGCGCGAATCCCGAGAGCCGCATGGTGCACACGGGGCGGTACAAGTACATGGTCTACGGCTCCGGCGCCAACCCTGAGGAATTGTTCGACCTGGAGACCGACCCGGGCGAGCTCAACAATCTCATTGGCTCGGAGGGGCACCGTGACGTGGCGGCCGCATGCCGCGCGCGCCTTCGCGAGCTGTGCAACGAGACTGCCGATGCGGCCGGCGTTCAACTGGCATTAAGCACTTCACACTGATGCGGCTTTGTTGAAACCAGCCATCATGCAGTCACTGACCAGAATGCGCCTCGCGCACCTGCCATTACCGCTGTTTGCGCTGATAGCCGCCGTTGTACTCGGCGCTGCGTACCTCGACGTCCTGCCCGGCGGCATGGTCGGCGCATTTGCGCTGATGATCGTGCTCGGCGCAATACTGGACAGGATTGGCGACCGGCTGCCGGTAGTCAAGGATTATCTTGGCGGCGGGCCGATTGTCGTCATCTTCGGCGCGGCGGCGCTGTTCCGTTTTCACGTGCTGCCTGCGCCGGCGCACGAAATCTGCCGGACATTCATGAAGGGCGGCGGGTTCCTTGACTTCTACATCGCAGCGTTGATCACGGGGAGCATACTCGGCATGAACCGGCGGCAGTTGTTGCGCGCGTCGGCGCGCTACCTGCCGGCCATAGCGGGCGGCGTTGCTGTTGCGCTGCTGCTGGCCGGGCTTGCGGGCTGGCTGCTGGGCTACGGCGGGATGCGGGCGGTGTGCTACATTGGCATTCCGATCATGGGTGGCGGCATGGGAGCGGGCGCGGTGCCGCTGTCAGAGATTTTCGGCGAAGCGCTCGAGAGGCAGCCGGAGCAGATGCTGTCGATCATGATCCCCGCGGTGGCGCTGGGCAATGCGCTGTCAATTGTGGCGGCGGGGCTGCTCGACAAACTCGGCCGGGTGAGACCTGCGCTGACGGGCAACGGCGAGCTGCTGATCGAGAAGAGAGACGACCACGTCGTTCACGAGGACGTCCACGACGACCGGGCTGACCTGCGCGCGCTGGGCGGCGGGCTGCTGTTGTCCGTTTCGTTCTACGTGCTGGGGGAGCTGCTGGGGAGGTTCGTCCCGCTGCATCCGTACGCGCTGATGATCATCAGCGTCGCGGTGGTGAAGGCGTGCGGAATGATGCCGCGCGAGATGGAGCAGGCGGCGCATGCATTTTTCCGTTTTATGATGGTGAACCTGACGCCGACGCTGCTAGTCGGCATAGGGGCGGCCTATACCGATCTTGATGCCGTGGCGGGCGCGTTCTCGCTGCAATACCTGGTGCTGGTGACGGTCACCGTTACTGGCGCGATGCTTGGCTCTGCGTTCGTCGGGCGGCTTGTGGGGTTCTACCCTGTCGAGTCGGCGATCACGGCGGGGCTGTGCATGGCGAACATGGGCGGCACGGGTGATGTTGCGGTGTTGTCTGCCGCGCGGCGGATGGAGCTGATGCCGTTTGCGCAGATTTCATCGCGCCTGGGCGGGGCGTTCATCATACTGCTAGCCACGGCGCTCATCAAGTTATTTGCGCCATAGAGATGAACCAATGAACACGCTGTACGAAAAGCTGGTCGGGAAGCACACGGTGGCAACGCTCAGCGAAGACGAAGTGCTGCTGTATGTTTCGTTTCACCTCATGAACGAGTACACGAGCCCCCAGGCGTTCGCGGGGCTGCACGCGGCGGGCAGGGCGGTATGGCGGCCGCAAGCGCACCTGGGCGTCGTTGATCATGTGAACTCGACGCGCCGGGCAGGGGCGGGCACGGGCGATGCGCAGGCGCAACTGCTGATCGACAACTTCATTGCCAACTGCGGCAGACACGGCATTCTGTGCTTCGACGTGGATGACGCGCGCCAGGGCATCGAGCATGTGGTCGTGCCGGAGCAGGGCCTTGCGCGGCCCGGCAGCGTCATCGCGTGCGGCGACAGCCACACGACCACCCATGGCGCGTTCGGCGCACTGGGATTCGGCATCGGCACGTCGGAAGTCGAGCATGTGCTTGCCACGCAGACCCTCGTGTACCGCCCGCTGCGGCCCATGCGGATCACCGTGAGCGGCGGATGCGGCCCGGGGGTCGCGGCGAAGGACATCATTCTCGAGATCATCCGCCGCCTCGGCGCGGGCGGTGCGAGCGGTTACGCGGTTGAGTTTGCGGGCGAGGCGATTGCCGGTCTCGATATGGCCGGCCGGATGACGGTGTGCAACATGGCGGTCGAGATGGGCGCG
>JAAYZF010000243.1 GCA_012514975.1 bacterium | reverse complement strand
TGCCCCGACCGCTCGTACTTCCCGTTGTACCACGCGATGAACGCCGTCTGCACCTGGTGCATGAACCGGCTGAGATTCGCCTCGGGCGTGCGGATGAAGAGGTGGTAGTGGTTGGTCATCACCATGTACGCGTGCACCTCGACCCCAAACAGCGCCGCGCTCTTCCCGAGCACATCGAGAAAGCGCTGGCGGTCTTCGTCATCGAGGAACACGTCCTCGCGGTTGTTCCCGCGGTTGGTGACGTGGTACCAGAGGCCTGCGTCCTGGAAGCGGAGTGGTCGTGCCATGGAGTTAGTGTAGCAGAATGGCCCGCGAAAGTCAATAGTCAGTCCCTGACCCTGTCACGGCTATCACGGCGGGCGTAACACCTGCGTTCTCGCTTGCGCACAACGCGGTGCAGGCAAGAAGAGCATACCCGAATACCATGCCACGATGCTGTAAAGAAGTACTCATAGTCACGTATGACGGCAAAGAAGGAAGAAAAGGGAAACAAGGCGGAGCCTCACTTGAACGCGGTCTTCCTGCCGGCAACCGTCTTGTACTGCAGCATGAACGGGCCGCCTGCCGTCACCTGATCCATCACATTCACCGATGGTGTGAGCATTTTGCTCTCCCAGCCGCTGGTGGGGCTGTTGGTGAGGCACAGCAGATCGGCATTGGGGCAGCACCCGGCGGAGCGGCTCTTGATGATCATGGTGAACATGTGCTTCCTGACCTTCATCACGACCAGGTGGTACATGGTTGCGTCGCTGTAGAGGTACGTAACCGCGTTGTGTCTCGCGTTCATGCGCGTCTGGTTCATCGCGCCGAGCGCTGTCGATGAGCCGGCGATGAAAAAAAGCGGCCCCGTGCTGTCCACGCCTGACAGGAATAGCAGGTCGTTGACACTCGTGGCGCAACGCGCGGCAACGGTCAGTTTCCCCGTGTAGGGTTGCCTCCAGTCGATCTTGCCCTTGAGCTTCCTTGTTGCAAGCATTGTGACGTTGGTGCCATCTGCCGCTGCAGCGGCATGCGCAGCGAGAGCGGCAACGGCGACAAGGGCGGCAACGCGGCGGCACAGCGCGGGCAGCACGTCGTTCGGTTTCATGACCGTGTCCTCCGGAAACGTGAGAGTGGTCTGTACCACGGCGCCCTGACATCCGACCAGACATTATACTAGTATAGCACGGAACCATCCGCGCGTCAAAAAGCGATGGCCGTCCCAGTTCCGGCGACGGTGAGTGGCCGACGGGACTGAGGGGAATGGCGTTTGCGGCGAAAACGGCCCGCCTGAATGCGGTACTCCGAGCCCAGCGATGGGATGCGGACGGCGAGCGAGCATACGGTTCCCTGAATTGACATGCCGTGGCGGAAGAAGTAGAATTGAACCAGCAAGGAGGGTTGAATGAGAAACCGTGCCGCGGTGATCGAGCCGCAAGGTGCGGCCACCGGAGTGCGCTCATGAACACCGATCTTGACCCCGCCGTCTTTGCGCAGCCGGCAGGCCTGTGGCGCGGCGTGACGCTTTGGATGCTCAACGACCGGCTCGATCGCACCGAGCTCCGCAGACAGCTCGGGGAAATCCGCGCCGCGGGCATCCATACCGTCATCACCCGCACGTTCGTCGGGCTTCAGACGCCGTATCTGGGCGATGAATGGATGAAAGTGCTCGAGGCAGTTGTCTCAGGCGCGCGTGAACTCGGGATGAGGGTGTGGTTCCAGGCGGGCTACATGCCTGGCGGCATACCTGACTGGCCCGATGAGCACTGTCATACCGTGCTCGCCGCACGGCCTCGAGGAGAAGCGTGCGCGGCGGGCGAGCGTGTGCTGCTGCAGGACGATGCGTTCATGTATGTCGAGCGGCGGCTGCCGCACGTGCTCGACGTGCTCGACCCCGATGCGGTGCGCGCCTATTTGCGCGTGGCGTATGAGGAGACATGGCTGCGCCGTTTCGGCAGTGAATTTGGCAGGACGATCGAGGCGATCTGGGTGGACGAACCGAGTTTCCGCCCGCCGCTGCTTCCGTGGGGCGCGCGAATCCGCGAACGTCTTTCCGATCAGTGGCGGGCATCACTCGATGATCTGATTCCCCTGCTCTTCCGGCGTACGGGGGACTACCTGTACGCGCGCCATCGCTATCGCCGCACGGCGCTCGACGCGCTGCTTTCAGGATATTTCGCCGAAGTGTCAGCGTGGTGCCGCGCGCATGGCGTGCTCTTCACGGGCCATCTGATGGGCGAAGACACGCTCGCGTCGCAAGTGGCATGGACGGGCGCGGCGATGCCGGCGTACCCGTTCATGGACGTGCCGGGGATTGACCATCTGACGCGCAGTCTCCACTGGCGGCACGGCGCGCAAGGGGCGGCAGAGCCGACGCGGTTCATCGCCACGCCCAAGCAGTGCGCGAGCGCGGCAGGCCAGTGCGGCAGGAAGCGCGTGCTCGCCGAGATGTACGGCGTCAGCACGCAGGGGCTCAGCTTCGCCGACAGGAAACGCATCGGCGAATGGTTCGGCGCGCTCGGCATCACATGCCGCTGCCTGCACGGCACGTTCTACTCGATGCGCGGCCGGCGCAAGCGGATTTACGCGCCGCATCTCTCGTATCAGCAGCCGTGGTGGCCGGACAATCACTGCATCCCCGATTACTTCGCGCGGCTCGGCTATGCGCTGAGCCGCGGCGAGCATGCGGCGGAGATTCTCGTCATCCATCCCGTCGAGTCGGCGTACGCGGTATTCGATCCTGACGATTTTGCGGAAGGCGCGGCGAAGAAACGCAATATCGAGCTCGATGCCCTGTGGCGCTCGTTCTCGCAGCTCGGCGAAGACCTCCTGCGCATCCAGCGCTGCTTCGACTACGGCGACGAGCAGCTCCTCGCGGAACGCGCGGCTGTTGCCGGCGGCGCGATCACGGTCGGCCCCATGGCATACCGCGTGGCGATCATGCCTGATCTCCTCACGCTCCGCCGCACCAGCGTTGACCTGCTGAACGCGTTCATCGACGCAGGCGGCACGGTGCTCTCGACCGACAGGCTTCCCACGCGGATCGACGGGATGGAGAACGCCGACATCGAGCGGCTGACGTCGCGGGCAAGGCGCATCGAGGCGACGCCGCAGGGCTTGCGCGCCGTGCTCGACGAAGTGCTTCCGCCGCGTGTGCGGATCGACGCGGCGCGCGCGGCGCAGCACGTCGTGCTGCATGAACGCGTTGCCGCGGATCGCCGCATGGCCTTCCTTGTCAACATGTCCGAGACGGACTCCGTCGCCACCACACTGCATCTCCGCGGCGCAACCATTGTCGAGGACTGGGACGCTGCCACGGGCGCTACGCGGCCTGCGCCTGCGCGCAGCGATGCGCACGGCGCGGTTCTTCCGCTCGAGCTTGCGCCCGGCCAGTCGCGGCTGCTGGTGTTCGCGGAGAATACTCCCGCCACGCCCGCCGCGCGGACGTGCGCGCCCGAGCAGCGCGTCACCCTCGACGGCCCGTGGCATGTGCGGCGGTTGACACCCAATGCGCTAACGCTCGACATCTGCCGCGTGCGGCGAGGTGACGGCGACTGGTCGCAGCCAATGCCGGTGATCGGCGCGCAGCAGATGCTCTGCGAGGACGAGCCGTACACGGGGCCCGTGACACTTGCGTTCGATTTCCGCGTCACGGACGTGCCGGCGCGCCTGGCGGTGGCGGTCGAAGATGCGGGCGAATGCGCCGTGGCGATCAACGGCGCTGCTGTCTCGAGTACCGGCGAGGCATATTTCCTCGACCGCTCATTCCTGCCGGTCGAGCTGACGCCGCATGTCACCGCCGGGGACAACACGATCACTGTCACGCGGATGTTCACGCCGCTCGCCAAGCCGGCATTCGGCCTTGCCCACCTGTTCCAGAATCTTGGCGGCACGGAACTCGAGGCAGTGTACCTTGTGGGAGACTTCGCCGTACGCGCCGCAATGTCGCCGCGCGAGCAGCGGAAGCGCTGTGTGCGCCTGGCGCCCCGTTTCACCCTCGTGCGCGAGACAGGGCGGACGCGCGGGGACCTCGTGCTCGACGGCTATCCGTTTTTCGCGGGAAGGCTTGTGCTGTCCACGTCGTTCACCTTCGCGCCGCAGGCGGGCGCACGCTGCACCCTTGCGCTGCCGGGGCTCGATGCGAGCGTCGCGCGGCTGCGCGTGAACGGCCGCGATGCGGGACACATCGCGTGGCCGCCGTACGAAGCTGACATCACGGACGCCGTGCGCGCGGGGAACAACATGATCGAGATCGAGATCGCCTCAAGCCTGCGCAATCTCCTCGGCCCGCATCACCGCCCGGCCGGCGAGCCCGATCACGCCTGGGGCGAGGAAGCATTCTCGGGCCGATGGGACAGGGAGACGCGCACAGGCTACGACCGATGGTACCTGCGCCACCATGCCGAGACGACCGCGTGGACATCAGACTATTTCGTCGTTCCGTTCGGCCTGCCGGCCAGGGCATCCATAGGGGCCATGTCACGGTAAGCATGGGCGGCAGCCCAGCGTTTCGGCATGCCCAAGTGAAAGTGGCCGAGGCTATGCCTTGGCAAGTGGAAGTCAAAGTGCCCATGCGCTGTAAAGCAGCAAAGAACCACAGAAACCGATCTGTCATGCTCAGTATGCAGCACATCTCGTGGTCCGACCCAGACGCAGACCTGCGGCTGATGCACGGCTACGATACAGTGACCGGCATCGTGGCACCGCACGCATCAAGTCACTGCGCTCCTGTGGCAGACTGGCCCGTCAACGTCAATAGTCAGTTCCTGACGCCACCCGCTGAAAGTCAATAGTCAGTTCCTGACCCCACCCGCTTGAAGCACACGGGGAGTACATCATGAAGATACTGGCAATGACCGTATGCTGCATGGACGTCTATCCGCAGAACAACATGACGTGCGTTGGCGGCAACTCCGTCAACTTCGCCACGCAGTGCATGCGCAGCGGCGCCAGCCGTGCTGCAGTCCTCGGCTGCGTCGGCGCTGATGCGTATGGGGCCGCCATCAGGAATCACCTCGAGAAGCACACGATCGACCACTCGCATCTCCACACGGCGGACGGCGCGACAGCTCACAACATGATCTACATTAGTGAATCGGGAGAGCGGTTCTTCAGGCCCGACAGCTGGTGCGGCGGCGTCTATCAGACGTTCAGACTATCAGATGCCGACTGGAAGTTCGTGAACGCGCACGACCTGGTGGCGATGCCATCCGTCGATCCGAATTTCCCCGACGCGTTGTCGCATCTTGCCCACTCGGGGAAACTGGTTGTTGATTTTCTGGACCGACACGATTTCGCCATGATGGAGGTCGTCATACCTGCCGCCGCTCTCGCATTCATCAGCGGCGATTCTCGTGTTGTCACGCGGCTGGCTGCTCTGTCCCGCACAACGGGCACGCCCGTCATCGTCACGCATGGCAGCGAGGGCAGCACGGCTCTTGTGAACGGAGAACTGGTGCGCCAGAAGGCCATTCCAGTCGACACCGTCGTCGACACCACCGGCTGCGGCGATGCGTATCAGGCCGCTTTTGTCATCTCGTGGTTTGCAGCGCGGGACGTGAAGGCCGCGATGGCAGCCGGCGCCGTAGCAGCCGCGCGCGTCCTAACCCGCCATGGCGGCGTTTGAACACTCAGAACTCCGAGGCAGGGCAACCAGAGGTGCAAGCGACATCCCTGTCGCGACTAGTGTCGTGTTACAGCAATACCTTTGCAGATGATTGTGCTTATGTGCGCCACAATCAAGGCGCCACGCGTGCGGCCATACTTGAGGCTATAGGGTCAAGGCTATAGGTAACAGTTTAGCCCTATCCGAACATGTTGGGAGTACCTGCTTTAGCAGGGCCGTTCGTGCAGCGGCAGACGCTGCTGTTTGTGTGGCAAGAGGCGTGGCCCTTGATCCTCTTGTCGCTGGCCGAATCCCAGCGCCACACCAGCGCAAACGGGGCGCCTGAAGGCGGCACTCCAAACCAAGCCGCCGGGCACGAGGCTGACAAGGAGCAGAGTGTCACCATCATCCTACGGCTTCACTATCTTCACCGTGCCGGTGGAGGCGTTGGGGCCGGTGTAGGAGGCAAAGGCAACGGACTTGCCGAGCCAGTAGCTTTGGGCGGTCGTGATCGCGCCGGATTTCTTGCTGTTGAGCTGGAGCAGCTTGTTGTGCTGCCCGATCGTGAATTTGATCTGGCCGCCGAACAAGCCCATGAACTCGCCGTGCTCGGAAACGACCTTGCCCTTGTACATCCACACGTTCGAGAAGCCGTTCGTCACGATGAACATGATCGAGCCCACGGCCTGTGCGCCGGTCTTGCCAAGCTTGTACATGACGTAGTGGTCCGCGTACGACGTGGGGAACATGAACTGGTTCGTGCGGGTCTCACCGAACTTAACCAGGAACCAGTTCTTGTTGAAGCCCCCGGAACCGCTTGACAGGCCGATGGGCATCTGCACGCTGTTCATGCCGACGGCCTCGGCCAGCACTCCCTCCGAGTAGACATTCCCCTTCTTGTCGACTGCCCGGTAGAGTGCCTGCGTGATGACGCCGGTGACCAGGTCCGACGAGGCAAACACCTGTACCAGGTTGCCCTTCTCGTCACAGGCGTACGTGGTGATCCCCTGGCCGAACGACAGGCCGTCGGGATCGACGAGCGTGTGTTCGGCGACAATCTTGGCCGCCGAGGCGGAGAAGCATGCGACCGCCGCCAGCATGCCGAGCACTGGGAGTGTGCGCGTTTTCATTTTGACCTCTTGCGCGGTTGTTGACTCGCCCTTATTCTGGTAATACTATACCATAATTACGCCGCGAATGCAAACCGGGCCCTTGGCACACAAATCCCGGTATGAAGGCTGACGAGGTTGACGCGCGTTCGCCGGCTCGCGTGGTACGACGCGACTCCAGTCACGTCGAC
>JAAYZF010000242.1 GCA_012514975.1 bacterium | reverse complement strand
GAGGTCTCCCGGCATCAGGAAACGGCCGGGGCCGAGGGTCGCGACGGCGGCGTCGCGGCGGGCTTCGACAAGGTAGCTCGTGAACAGGTCCGCGCCTCGGAGGGCTGCCTTCTCGTCCTCGGGCGCGCTCGCGTCGAGCGTCTTTATATATGCGAGCCAGGGCTCGGCCGTTTCCGCCCGCGAGGGGAGACGCGCGCGGTCGAGCGCCTCGCGCGACCAGTCGGCATAGCTCTGGTTCAGCATTGCGAGGTCGAGCAGCCACTCGCCGGGATAGTCGACGATGTCGAGATTGAGCCTTCGGATGCCGAGCGTGCGCCTCAGCCAGTGCTCGGGCGTGAAAGAGAGCGCGACGCGGACCTCGGAAATGCGCCGGGTGCTTTCCGGCCAGTGGGGCGGTGCGCCGCTCAAGGCGTCGATGTGGGCTTCGTAGTCGAAGCGGGGGACGGCGTCGTCCGGCTGGGGTTCGAGATCGGCGGAGACGATGCGCCCTTCGGCGTAGGGGGCGAAGAAGGGCAGACGTCCGCCTTGGGTCAGGTTGCGGATGAGGGCGGTGATGAAGACGGTCTTGCCGGAGCGGGCAAGGCCGGTGACGCCGAGACGCAGGGAGGGCGTGAGAAGATCTGCGATCCGGTTTCCGGCGCGGGTCCAGGTGTCGGTGACGGAAAGGGAAAGGTCGCGGGCGTCCAAGGGAAACCTCATCAGGCGTTTCCCTAAGTAGGCGCGTCACTCCGGGGCCGCAAGCCGCGATGTTTCCGGGGTTCGGCGCGTGCGCCGGATCAGCCGTAGAATGCGACGATGACGCCTGACGCGATGACGACGGAGCCCATCAGAACGATCGTCGCGTTGGTCAGGAACTCGACCACGTTCTCGGCGGCCGTCCTGGGCCGTGCGCGATGATGATGAATGCGATGGTTCATAGCGGCAATCATAAGGGCATTCGCATGAACGCCAGGTGAAGGGGCCCGCCGATGCGGCGATTTCTGTGCCGCATCCAACACCTGCTTCGTGACGCTACGAGGTCGCAGCCTAGGCGTAAGTGCGGCGCGGGGCACGGAAGGCGGAGGCGAATTTCAGGCCGATCGCGTTGTTGCGCTTCCAGACGATGTCGCAGTCCACCTCTTTGCGGTCGCTCGGGATGTAGAGCGTCAGACGGTCGCGGAGCAGGGCGGGCTTGACCGCGTCGTCCCAGATCTCGATGCAGGCGCCCAGGGCCGAGACGTCGCGCAGCGTGCAGGCGCGGGGTGTCAGCATCCCCTCGGTGACGATGAAGCCGTCGACAAGGCGCATGCGCTTGCGCGTCAGCGTACGCTTGTTGCTCGGCGTGCCCTGACGCGTTCTCGCCGTTGTCTTCGATGAGGTGCTGAGGCCGAGCGCTTCGGCCAGTTTTCTGAAAATGAGCATGACGCAAACACTGAAAGCTGTGAGACCAATGCTACCGTTTATAAGGCAGCGGTCTGAATGTTACAGGATCGGCTTTAATGACCCTTTAATCGACCCCGCCGCGCTGCCGTGAGCGCCGGTTAGAGGGCGGCGCCGTTACCCGCCCTTGCGGCGGCTCATGAACGCGAGGCGTTCGAACAGGTGCACGTCCTGTTTGTTCTTCAAAAGCGCGCCCGCGAGCGGGGGAATGACCTTGCGGCTTTCCGTTTCGCGCAGCACCGCGGGATCGATGTC
Organism: bacterium; assembly: GCA_012514975.1. Classification (GTDB taxonomy): domain Bacteria; phylum Auribacterota; class UBA3054; order UBA3054; family JAAYZF01; genus JAAYZF01. The sequence goes on along the minus strand of JAAYZF010000242.1, from coordinate 261 downwards.
CTCGTTCAAAAGCAGCTTCAGCCAGTCCAGCAGCTCGGACGTCGACGGCTTCTTCTTGATGCCGGGCAGCTCGCGCAACTCGTAGAAGATGCGCAGCGCCTCCGAGACGAGGCGGCCCTTGAGGTCGGGGAAGTGCACGTCCACGATCTGCTGCATGGTCTCGGGATCGGGGAACTTGATGTAGTGGAAGAAGCAGCGGCGCAGAAACGCGTCCGGCAGCTCCTTCTCGTTGTTGGAGGTGATGATGACGATCGGCCGGTC
>JAAYZF010000241.1 GCA_012514975.1 bacterium | reverse complement strand
ATACGGAACTCGGGGAACACGACCGACTGCGCAGCGAACCTGTCGAGCGCCGGAGTTTTGATCCACGGGTTGCCGAACGCGCCGATGTGGTCGCGGCGGAAACTGTCGGACATGACGACGATGACGTTCATATGCGGCTCCATCGAAGGTGAACGCCGTGCGAGCACGGCAGGCCGAAAACAGAGTGTTGTACTCCCTATGGGCGCGCTGTGCGCGGCAGACGGGTATCCCGCAAGGCGGGGCCCTCCAGCCGGCGCGGCCGCGCCGTACGCGGCCGCCGCACCGGTCAGAACCTGATGCGCACCCCAGCCTTTCCCGTGAACGGCGCGATGCGGACCGTCTCCATCTCCGCATCGTACTCCCCGCCTTCCACCCGCACCGGCCGCCTGCCATCCGGATGCGGCAGACGGATGACGACTTCACGCGGGCGGCGGCATGACGCGCAAATGACCTCCGCCTCGATCACGCCGCGTTTGACGCGCGATGTCGCCGTGAAGGAGAGCGGGCCGAAGTAGGTGGCCACATTCCGCAGCTCGATGCGCCTGCCGTCCTCGAGCCATCGGCGCGGAACGGCCTTGAGCAGATGCAGCGCGCCACCCTGTTCGAGATACAGCATCCAGCGCGTCTGCATAAGGAACCAGCCTTCCTCGTGCGTCTTGTGCTGGCTGACGTGGTAGTAATGCTCCCAGAAGGTGTACGTCTCGCGGTCCTGCAACGCCGTCATCTGGTTGTAATACGTCTTGAGGAATGGCTTGACTTCGCCGCGCAGCAGGTGGACGTGGTCGTGCCGGCAGTAATACGGCTGGCTGAGGCCGGCATTGCGCACGGTGAACAACTGCTGATGTGATTTGAGCAGGGCATCAGTGGCTGGTTCATCGGGCTCAAGCACTTCACCTATCACGAGGTAGAGCGAGCCGATAAGCGAATCGCGGCCGCCGAACGCGCCATGCGTAAACCAGTCGCCGCCGCCGGCATAGAGGGCGACTGGCCCCGGATACTCGGCCCATGGCGGCACACTCGGCGTCCATGTCCCATCGTCAAGCGGAATGACGGGCGAGCGGGCGATTGCCTCGTGGAACGCGGTCCTGATGTCCTCGCGGAACGCGGCGGCTTCCGCGGCGAGGCGCCGCGATTCGGCGGGATCAACCGATTCGAGCATTTCGGCCGCGCGCTGAACACCAAGGTACGACAGTCCGTTGAGCATGAACGAGTGGAAGAAGTCCTCGGGGTCGGCCACTTTTCCATCGAGCAGGCCGTAGCCGCGGCCGCGCAGCTCGTCGCGCTTGTTGCGTTCGCGCCACGCGAGGAGGTAGTCGCATGCCTTGAGGACTTTCGGCTTGATGCGCGCGGCCCACGCCGTGTCGCGCGTGTAGCGGAAATGCTCGCCGATGGACCAGAGCGCCGGGCCTGTCTCGAGCTGGTAGCCGCCGAAGTTCTGGATGAACCCGTCTGCGCGCTGGCGTTCGAGAAAGAAGTCGAGCGCGCGCCGCGCGAGCGCATGCCAGCCCATCGAGTCGAAGAACTGGATGATCGGCGCGCTCTCGGAGCCGATGGGCGAATACCAGCCGATTGTCGCGAGCACGGGGCCGTCGGGTTCCCTGCCCAGTGCGGCGATGTCGCAATGGAGCAGCCCGGCTTTCACGCGTTCATCAATCCCCTGCTCCGGCACCGAGACGCGCGCGGCAGAGGCAAGTTTGGCCTTCCAGAACCGGCGGCACGCGGCGTGATGCGCCTTGAATTTCTGTGCGGCGAGTTTCACGGCGCGATCGCGCGGGAGCGGCTGGTGCGGAACGAGGATGTCGTAGACAACCGTCTCGCCCGGCTGCACGAGGACGGCCATCTCGGCCTGCGGCGCCGCCGCACCGTTCAGCAGGTGCACGGCAGCCACGCGGCCCGAGTCGAACACGGTGAACCCGCCCGCGCCGTCATGCCGTGCCGCCGCGCGCGCTTCGCCCTGCACGTGCATGGCCTTGAACCACGCGTAATGGGGCGCCGCGGCCGTGTTCGCCGCCTCGATGCGAATCCAGCACACCGTCTCCTCCTCGCGGCCGCGCATCTCGGCCTCGATCAACGGGGCGATCTCCCTTATCTCGTCCTTCGAAAGCATGTTGCCCCCCGTGTTCGGGTAACACGCCTTCCAGTCGGAGCCGCGGAGTTTCTTCAATGACAGCGGCTTCGTTTCGAGCGTCGCGAACGCAGTCACATGGTACGTGATGCCCTCCTCGACTTGCATCGAATGCAGGATGGGCAGGCACCCGTCTTCGAGCCGCCGCGTGACACGCGACCGGCAGGAGATGCCGGGGCCGATCTCGAACGCGAGGCTGTAGGGCTTCCCGCCAGTCTCAGGCACGCCTGGCCGCACCGAATGATACCGCGGCTGCACATAGCCCCAGTAACCGAACTGCGGCTGGACGCCCACCTCGAAGATGCGCATGTCGCGGCTGAGGCCGAGCCACGTGGGGCATCGTTCATCCCGCGTGTTGCGGCACGCGTCGTCAAACGTTTCCTCCGGCGCGGCTTCGATGGCCGCAAGGCTCGAGAGGCGTTTCTTCGCGCGGATGCTCCTGACGATCTGCACAAATGAACGGCGGTCGCCCGCCTCGGTGACCACGACGCCGTGCGCGGGCACGAAGATCGGCGTGCCGCGCCGCACGTCGCGAAGGAGGAAAGCGAAACTGCGCGCGCCGGCCTCGACGCGCACCATGGTCGCGTGCGCGCCATGCCCTAGCCGCGCGTCCGTGACAGACACCTCGATGCGCGCAGGCCCCGGGCGCAGCTCGAAGCAGTTCCCGCGCGCGCTGCCCGCGCCGGATGCGAGGCGCATTGCGCCGAACACACCATTGACGATCTCGACTGAGCCCGCGGCGGGCGCGTTACTCCAAGCCACAGCCACGCGGCACGTTGTCGCCATGGTACGCGTTGTTCTGTGTTTCAAGGCTCGTGCATTCATGAAAGGACTCCATTCACTGTTGCATTCCGTGCAAAGAGCAATGCCATCAGGTGCGTTCTATTCTATACATAATCGGTCGGAAAGTCGAGCGGAGCATCTCGGTAACGGCCCCGCCATGAGGGACGACCAATTGCGCCGGAACAGGGCACGCGGCCCTGTTGCCCATCGCGCGCGATAAATGGTATAATACGAATCTGAGCACGCAGTACCTGGCTCCACGGAACGAGTATCACCAAGCGATCAACACGACCATGACGTACAACCTCCCAACTCTCATCAGCATACTGGCGTTCTGCACCGCAGCCACACTCACCGCCGCGCCCACCGGAAGCGTCTGGAGCGCGACGGGCGGCGGGTATCTCGATGCCGGCCTGCGCGGCGAATACTATCCGAACACGGTATTCAGCGGCGCGCCCTCGTTCACACGGCAGGACGTGCGCATCGATTTCGACTGGGGCGCACTGGCGCCCGTCGGCGGCTCGACGGCCGAGCCATACAAGTCGTTCCCGCGCGATGCGTTCTCGGTGCGATGGGCCGGGAGGATCATGGCGCGGTTCT
>JAAYZF010000240.1 GCA_012514975.1 bacterium | reverse complement strand
GCGTACGGTCGGGCGGCACGTATTCGCTGCCGTGCGCGGAAATGCACGCGAGCGCTATAGCTGCGGCGATGGCGGCTGCGTGCGTCGGGTGAATGGCTCTTGTGTTCATACGTGTGCTCCGATAGTTGTGACCCGGCCCTTCCCCTTATTCTGGTACCATAATACCATAATAATGGGCGTTTGTCAAGAGGGCCGGCGGCGGGAAGGAACCGCAGTCATTCTGCCGCGTGAGGGTGGGCCATGACGACCCAGACATCAAGGTAGTCGGGGTCGGACCACAGCAAGTGGTTTATTATCAACAACTTACTGCCTTTCCTTGGCCTTTTTTGGCCCTTAGAAGCCGCTTTTTGCGGGTAGAAACCGGCTTCTAAGGCCTCGCGGGAGATGCTGGGAATGCTTAGAAGGCTGTTTTCGGCCCCAAAAACGGGCCTGTAAGCTCACAAACGAACCGATTTCATCATGTAACTACCTCGACCTGAATCCCTTGCGCTGGTCCGACCCCGACCAAAACCCCGACCAAACCCCGACCACCACCCCGACACACCGCGGCGTCCAGTGGAGCACTCGCCCCGCCGGTCGACGACCATCGATAGGATAGACAACAAGGATGAACGCACCAGTGCCCGTCGAGCTGAGACTGCCGACTGCGATGCGGTACCATAATCCCATGTTTGTGAGCGCTTGTCAAGCCTGGAGGCAGACGCGCCTGAGGGCTTCTCTCAGCTTCCGGCTCGAGCCGCTGTGCAGACACTCGATCACTGAAGCAGCCGCGCGGCGCGGGCAGCGACGAGCTGGCACGGCAGGCAGTAAGGCGCCTTCTCGGCGCCGGGAGGGAACGTCACTTGCTCGTATGCGGTAAGATGGCCTTCGGCCTGATGATAGGCGACGTGGCCGTAGAGGCTGAGGAGGAAATCCTGCGTTCGCCCAAGGCGCCAGAGGGCGAAGAGGTAATCGGCCAAAGGCCAGTCGTCGAGCCAGCCCTCGAATCGCGTCATGCCGCAGAACTGGCCACCGGCAGCCAACCGCGCATTCACCACGCGTTCGGCCATCTCGCGCGGCAGCAGCCCGCTCGAGAGCAGCTCGGGCCAGTAGCGGTAGTTCGTGTACGAGGCAACGCGCGTGCCGGTGAGGCAGGAAGGCCGGGCAAGCGGCTCGATCTGCGGCGGCAGCCACCAGTCGCCCGGGTCTGCCGGCCACGTGGAGCGAATTGCACGCAACGTATCCTGCGCCAGCGACCGCGCGACCGCTTCGATGCGGGCGACCGGCGTGGCCGGCGCGGCGTCAGTCATCGTGCATGCCGCCGCCCAGCGAAGAAAGCCTTTCGACACCCAGGCATTGTTGTGGAAGTATTTCGCCACTTTGTCGCGTTCATCATCCTCGGGAACGCCTGCGAGAAGGCCATCGTCCTTCACAGCCTGCTCGCGAAGTGCAAGGAGGCGCTCGACGATCCCATCGAGTTTCCGGAAGCCATCAGTCCACCATCCTTCGCCGCCCGCGCGTTCGAGAAGCAGAGCGGCCGCATGAAGCATCTGGCCAAGCTCGGCAAGGGATGTTCCCCTGTAGATGAGCGTACCGTCATCCCTGACGAGGTTGGCAAGGTAATAGCGGAAAAGCTGGACCGCGCGCGTGTTCAGCCCCCAACTTGACAACGCGTCCACGGCGGCGATGATCGTCGGCGGGAACCCTTCATGGCAGGTTTCAGCGTAGTGCTTGACGCCATACTTTGGGTGGTCTCCCTGGAAGGTGGCATCAATGAACGCGAGGCCTGTCTTCACTGACAGATCAAGGAACGGATGCCCGGTGTTCACTTCAGGCACGGTAGCCAGCCGGTCGATGGTGCGTTTGATGATCGCAGGGTCGAACGCCGCGTCGCCCGTCGTCGCGGGGAAAAGCCTGCGGACGGCGTCGAGCGACGGCTCGGCCGCACGCGTCCTGAGCTGCTCGCGCACCGGGTCCAGCCGGGCGGAAAGCCATTCCGGATGCATGCTGCCGCTGGTGTTGATTCCGCGCATGGGGCTAGTGTGAATGTGCGGGGAGGTCGTCGTGTTCGTGCGCTTCGATGCGATGGAATGACTCGCCCGATGCGGTTTCGGGATCGATGTGGACGGTAGCGTTGGAGAGATAGCGCAGTTGGTGCAGCAATTTGTGCCGCACGTCCTTCGCGGTCTCATGCCCTTTCTCGACTGAGAGTTCGGGGCTGACGGCGACGTTGACCTCGGCATGGAGGCGGTGGCCGAGCCAGCGGACGCGGACTTCGGAGATGTCCAGCACTCCCGGCGTGTGGTTCAGAGCGTGCCTGATCTCGTCAACCACCTCAGGGTCCACGCCGTCGATCAGGCGGCTGAAGATTGACTTTGACGAATCCCACACGATCTTGAGGATCGCCACGGTGATGACAAGACCGATGACCGGGTCGGCCAGCGGAAAGCCAAGCCAGACGCCGAGCGCGCCCACGAGGACCGCGAGGCTCGTCAGGCCGTCCACACGGGCGTGGTACCCGTCGGCGATCAGCGCGGCGCTGCCGATCTCCCTGCCCACCCTGATCCGGAACTGCGCGACAGCCTCATTGCCGATGCAGCCGACCACCGATGCAGCGACGACGGCCCAGAGGTGTTTCACGGCCTGCGGATGGAGGAACCGATCGACGGATTGCCAGCCGGCGATGATGGCGCTTGCCAGGATCGTCAGCACGATTGCCACGCCTGCCAGGTCTTCGACACGGCCATAGCCGTAGGTGAACCGCTTGTTCGGCTTCAGCCGCGCGAGCCTGAAGGCGATCCACAAGGGAACCGCCGTGGCGGCGTCGCCGAAGTTGTGGATCGTGTCGGCAAGCAGCGCAACGCTGCCGGAGATCAGCACGACAAGCACCTGCAGAATCGCCGTGACGAACAGCCCGGCGAACGACCACTTGATCGCCCAGATGCCCCGTTGCGTGGTAAGGATCGACGGATCGATTGCGCCATGCGCATGGCCGTGGCGCCCGTGCCCGCGCTCATGCTGATGATCATGATCGTGGTCGTGGCCATGGTCGCTGTGATGAATGGTCCGCTGATCAGCCATGCCGTGTGCCCTCTTGTGTCTTGTGGTTGGTCACTGCTCGGCGGAATGTACAGCAGTGGCGTCGGGGCGAGTATAACACAACCATTCAGGCTTGTCAATTGCAGGGGCTGACCCAGTTCCGGCGACTGTGAGTGGCTGAAGCTCCGCCAGGGACAACCAGTTGGTGTCACGAATCTGTTGCGCCGTCCTGCAACAGATTTGATGGCCGGTCAATAGTTTGGCGCGCCGGGCGTGGGGATCATGAAATCCCAGGCATCTCCGCTGTCCGAAGTGCGGCCGTAGGAGATGTCCTTGTATTGAGGGCCGAAGGTCACAGCATCGAGTTGCGCGTTGGCATTTGCGTCAGTGTCGCAGAAGATGATCTGCTCGCCTGATTTGGAGATTTTGAAATTCGCGTGCAGCCCCGGCACACCCGATCCGGCCTCATCGGCCCAGACGAGCAGGCAGCCGTTCGGTGCGATCGTCGTTTCCGCGGGGAACTGCCATTTGCGCGGGTTGTCCGGGTCGTCGCTGAGCCAGCGGCCAGCCAGGGTGACCGCATGATCCGTGATGTTGCGGAGCTCGATCCAGTCGTCGTACTCGCCCTGCGGGTCGGCGATGACGGTCTCGTTGTCCGCCATGAGCTCATTGATGACTAGATCGGTGTTTGTTGCGACCGGCATGCCGACGCGGTAAGAATGCGTCGCTTCCTCGGCGCGCGGCGGGGAGAATGCGGCTGCCCTGGCCGGGTTTGACCCGCGCGCCTCGACATAGTACCGGACGGTCGTACCCGCGGCGTAGTTCGACACCGAAGCTCCGAACACGCCGTCGCCTGCGGCACCGTCACCGTGCGCGCCGTCATCGTACATGCGCGCCCACGCGAACCTGCCGTATGATGCGCCGCGGTGGTACAGCCACACGGAGCCAAGGCCGCTCGATCCGTTGGTGATCACATGGGCGGTCACAACCGGCGTTTCGCCCGCAACGGGGTTCACCGGGGGGTTGACCGCGGCAATGGTCGGCGCGAGGGGGCGCAGCTCGACGTGGTTGGTCAGGAACTTGTGGCGGTTCCCGATGAAGGTCTTGAGCGATGCAAGGTCGGTATTGTACGCCGTCATCGTGTAGCCCTTGCGCGTATCCTGCTCGATGGCGGTGTACGTCAGCGCGGAGAACCGGTCGACGATGGGAATGAGGACGGACGGGTTGAACGACTCATCGAGCACGGTGCGCATGTGGGCGAGATAGCGCTGACGCAGCTCGCTGTTGCCGAGGAGCCGGTAGAGGACGGGGCGGTTGGTGTTGGTCGCGCCCTGCACGGGCGTGAGGTTGACGTCGGCCGGCATAAGTGACTCATTGCCGTCATGCTCGATCGGATGGATGCGTCCGCTCTCCGGCTCATAGTAGAACCCGTAGTCCGCGCCCTTGTGGTAGTAGCTGTCTGAGTCCGCGAATATGTTTCCGATGGCGAGGAACCAAAGCCAGCGGTCGACGGCGAGCACGTCCTCGACGCGTTCGCGCAGCTCGTTCGTCGGGGTGTTGTTCAGCACGTCCGTCGCGTGCACCAGGTGCGCCCACGGGTTCGACGAATTCTGCGCTTTGAGCTCGTACCGTGTCTTGTAGGATGCCACGTTCGTGCCGAGATACATCAGGGCCGACACGCCGCTGCTGAATCCTCCGCCGCCCGCGGCGTTGGGCGCGCGCCACCGGTCGCCATTGTCGCTCGGGCACCATTCCTTGACGAGCTGGTTGTTTTCCTGCTGGGCAAAGGAGTACACGCCCCAGTACTCGTTGTTGATGAACAGCTTCGCGAAGCTCCCCTTCGGACACACGGCATACCTGTTCATCACCGTGAAGTACAGCGGCTCGCGCATGATGGTTTCATCGGTGTACGCGTTGTTGAGATTCAGCGTCTTGTAGCCCATGACGCGCCAGGCCTCGTTCGTGAAGTCCACTTCGATGTTGATCGATTTCTTCACCGGCGGAGTGCCGCCCATGCCCGTGTAGGACGTGTTGCCCTTGTAGCGCGCCCCGGCGCCCGGAACGAATGTCCCGTTGTCCATGGCCAGCGAGCACACCGTGTTCGACCCGGTGAGCCGCCCGCTGGCAAGCAGCGTCTGCCAGTTACCCTGAGTGAATGTCAGGTTGATGGTGCGCAGCAAGGTGTCATCATACAAGCCCGCCGTCTTCACCGCGCGGAACATCCGGCGCGGCGCCAGCGCATCCCCCGCCGAACGCCACGGTGCATCCGCCCCGCCGGAAAGCAGCGTCCCAAACGCCGGCATCCCCGCCCATCCTTCGAGCCCCGCCGCCGTCTCGAGATGCCAGTCGTCCTTGTCGCTGCCCTGCACCTGGACGGAGAGGTTCGTCCCCGAGGCGCGAAGCACCAGCGTGCCGTCCGCCGCACAGGCGGTGAACGCCGCCGCGGTGGCCGCGACGCAGAGTACGAATGCCCCTCGTGTCATGGATGCCTGCGATGCAGGGCGCGAAGACCTCCGCGTGCCCGCTTTGATGTCAGAAGGACCGCCATGGCCAGCGCCGCGCATCCGAACGGCTCGGGCAGCGCGGGGCCGATGAATGCAAAGCGTTCGTAGCCGGCGACGTTCACCGAGCACACCTCGCTCGTCGAGCCGCTTTGATAGAATGCGCCGTTGGTCGTGTAGACGTCGCCCAGGAGCGTGCCCTGCCCGTACTCGGCGCCGGGCGCAATGCTGTCATACTCGACCGGCACCGCCGAGGCGCTCTGAAGAGAGAGCGTGGCAGCCATGGTGCTGACCAGCCACGTTCCCGTCGAGGCATAGTTCCACGCCACCACGTCGGGTGCAGCCATGCTCGATGTCCATCCGGGCGGGTCGTACGTGGTCAACACGCCGAACGACGGGATGATGATTGTGAGCGCACCGCTGCCGCCACCCCACAACGCGTCATCGGCGCCGCGCGTGATGCTGTAGGTGAAGACGCCGTTGCTGTCCGTCGCGCTATGCACGGAGAGCATGGCGGCAGCGCAAGGCACCGCCATGACCATTGCAAGGAACAAGCCTGTACGCGCCAATCGCTTCATTGTCAGGTTCATAGCAGACATGATGCCACGTGAAGGTTGATTGCCATCCAGCTCATTACGAATCATTTGCGTCCCTTTAATCTGAGACCAGCAGGTGTGGATGCCATTCTTCGTCGCTCCCGCGCAGAAACCGTCTCCGCGATGCGCGCCGCTTCAATGGCGTCGCTTGCACGCGGAACAGCATCGCCGCCGCTCTCAGCATACAGTATAGCATATTCGACGGACTCGGGCGGAGTCCCGGCCTGTCACCGTTCGCGCGCCATTCCGCCAGCGCATTAACGCCGCGGCCCGGCCCGCCTCCCGCCCGGGTCACAAATCTGCTGCGCCGACGCGATTCGGCTTTACACCGCGCGGCAAATCGGGTATAATACGTGCCATGTAACCGTTGTCATCCGTTCTTCATCAGATCGGTTAACCGAACGGGAGCGTGTCATGAGAGCACTCATGCTGTATGCGTGCGCCGCGGCGCTGTATTCCGCCGCCGCGCGCGCCGAGACAATGGTGGCCAATGACCCCTGGCAGCCCGTTGACCAGCCGTATGCGCCCGCTGGCCAGCCGTACGCGCCCGCGGAGCAGTCGTATACGCCCCCGGCGCAGCCATACACGCCCCCGGCACAGCCGTACACGACCGGGGCGCAGCCGCCCTCTTCTGCCGCGGCAGCACAGCCGCACGCCTACCAGGCCGCCCCGCCCGTCGGCATGTTCAGCCGCAACGAAGGCTGGACGGGCTGGAACCTCCTGTACGGCCCCGCGGAGATACTCCTCGGCCCGTTTGTCATGATCTCCGGCCCGATTGTCGGCGCGTGCAGTTCGAGCGGCACGACCGACCTCGCGGGCATCGAAAACCGGCACGTCGGCTTCTGGCAGGCCACGGGCGATATGCTCAAGGGCACCGGGCTCGGCCTCGTCAACGGCCCCGTCGTCATCCTCAAAGGCGCGTTCGACACCATCACCGGCGGCTTCTTCGCCAATGACCTCTATCTCGATATCGCCCGCGGGTCGACCAGCCCGTAGACTGGCGCTGAACGATGCGCCAGTTCAGGACAACTGCCGTGCGTGTTCAAACGGAAACAACTAACAGACAGGAACTATGGAAGTGGAAAACAAGTTGAACATCGGCCTCCCCAAAGGCAGCCTCGAACAGTCAACCATCGAGCTCTTCGCAAAGGCAGGATACGGCATCAGCCTCTCACGCCGGTCGTACTACCCGACGATCGACGACGCAGAGCTCTCGGCCGTCCTCATCCGCCCGCAGGAAATGTCACGCTACGTCGAGGGCGGCAGCCTCGACTGCGGCCTCACGGGCAAGGACTGGATACTCGAGAACGGGTCGGACGTGGTCGAGGTGTGCGATCTTGTCTATGCCAAGGCCACCGCGGCGCCCGTTCGCTGGGTGCTCGCGGTGCACGAGGACTCGCCGTACAAGAAGGCCGAGGATTTGCAGGGCAAGCGCATCGCCACCGAGGTCGTCAATCTCACCAGGCGCTTCCTGAAGGACCGCGGCGTCACCGCCGACGTCGAGTTCTCCTGGGGCGCCACGGAGGTGAAATGCCCTTCGCTCGTCGACGCGATTGTCGAGCTTACCGAGACCGGCTCATCGTTGAAGGCCAACCGCCTGCGCATCATCGAGACGCTCGCCGAGTCGACCACGCGCTTCATCGCAAGCAAGGCCGCGTGGAACGACGCATGGAAACGCGGGAAGATGGAAACGATCGCCATGCTCCTCCAGGGCGCGTTGCGTGCGCGGAGCAAAGTGGGGCTGAAGCTCAACGTCGAGGAGAAGAATCTCGAGACCGTCGTCGCCATCCTCCCCTGCCTCAAGGAGCCGACGATCTCCCACCTGCGCGGCAAGGAGTGGGTCGCCGTCGAGGTTGTCGTCGATGAGTCCGTCGTCCGCCAGATCATCCCGAAGCTGAAAACCGCGGGCGCACAGGGCATCATCGAGTACCCGCTCAACAAGGTCATCCCTTGATCTGCCCGCGTCCCAGGCCATGACCGAAGCACGGACGTACACGTTGTCTGACCTTGCCGCCGAGATCACCGGGGCGACGCTCTGCTGCTGGCACGTCAAGGAAGGCGCGGCCATCCGCGAAGGCGACGACCTGCTCGATCTGCTGACGGACAAGGCCACGGTCACCATCCCCGCGCCCGCGCCAGGCACAGTGTTGAAGCTGCTGGCACGCGAGGAGAGCGCGCTCGATACTGACACCCCGCTCTGCGAACTGAAAGTGTGAGCCACATGGTCACGTTTGTCGACAACCATCCCGATCTGCAACCCACGGCGCGGCAGGCGCGCCTGGGCAGCGTCATTGCGGTCATTCCCGCCTACAATGCGGAGGCGACGATCGACAACGTCGTCCGCCTCTGCCGCCGCCGCGTCGTCCGCTGTGTCGTCGTTGACGATGGCAGCACGGACCAGACGGGCAGGAACGCCAGGCGCGCCGGCGCCGATCTCATCGTCCACGTGGGCAACCGCGGCAAGGGCGCGGCGATCCGCTCGGCGCTCGCCTATCTGCAGCCGCTGCCGTTCGACTATGCCGTCCTGCTCGATGCCGACGGGCAGCACGACCCGGGCGAGATCGCCCAGCTCGTCAACCGCGCGCGCCATTCGCATGCCGATGTCATCTGTGGCACGCGCATGGCCAATCCCGAGGGAATGCCCTGGCTGCGCCGCGTGACGAACCGCACGATGTCGTGGATTCTCTCGAAGCTCATCGGCGTGAAGTTGAGTGATACGCAGTGCGGCTACCGTGTGCTCAGCGAGCGCGCGGCGAAATCGATCGTGCTGACCAAGTCCAACTTCGAGGTCGAGTCGGAGATGCTGCTCGATGCCGCGCGCCGCGGGCTCAAAATCCAGGAGGCACGGATACGCTCCGTCTATGGCCCCGATCATTCGAGCCACATCAGCCCGGCACGCGACACATGGCGGTTCATCAAGCTGCTCGCCGGCCTGCTTGTCGCGCGCATGAAGCCGCTGAAGACCAACCCGCCGCCCGAGCCTGCCCCCATCCATGAGAAGCCCGAGGACGAACGCGATGATGAGCGGGAAAGCACGGCTGAGACGGAGTGAACGGAACGGCAGCGGCACTTCCCACCACAGAGTCACAGAGACTCAGAGAACGACTGGCGCCGGGAGAGGGGCACGGTGTTCAGTATTCAGTGTTCAGCGGGGAGGATGGAGGGACACCGTCCTCGGTGTCCGCTTGGCGCGCACGCCTTGTGAAAGCCACCTTCCCGCACACCCACCCCGGGCGTCAAACACGCCGCCAGCCTGCTTCGTAAATTCCTTGCGCATCAGTACGCGCAAAGGATTCTCCTACAACTCGAGCTCCATCTGCCTTGCTTTGCGTTTCGCGTCGTGCTTCTGCCTGTCGAGCAGCGATTCGTTCAGCCGTTGCAGGTAGGGCGATGGCGCGCGCTCACGCATCTCGCCGAAGAGCCTGCGCCGTGCCGCCCGCGTGAGAAACAGCAGGTCTTTCGCCCGGGTGATGCCGACGTAGAAGAGCCTCTGTTCCTCGGCCTTGTCCTCCGCGTGCTCGAATG
>JAAYZF010000239.1 GCA_012514975.1 bacterium | reverse complement strand
GTACTACTACGCCGGCGGCGGGCTTGGAGGCGTGCTCGACCCGAACGTCTACACGGTGTTCTCGAACATGATGATGAACTGCACCGTGAATCTCCGGTCGAAAAACCATGTCCCGCTCGCGTTGTTCGACGACACAGGCTGGGACGGCTGGACGTTCAGCAGCGCGTTCACCCCGTCGCTCGAGTCAGCCAAGGCGCGGCAGGGCAATTGCGTCAAGCTCGTGAAGCAGAATGCCAATGGATGGAACTCGCTCATGTATGCCCGCGACGTCACCGCGCTCGCCGACTGGTCGAATGCCGTCGGCATGGTCGTCGCGCTCAATGGCGCCAGCGGCCTTCCGGGCGGCAACAGGATATGGATCGAGTTCCGCTGGCGCGTCATCACCGGCGCCACCACGAACGAGTTCTACCGCAATACCCAGTACATCCCCACGGGCGATCACTGGTATGACAGTTATCTGCCGCTGAGAAGCAACCTGTTCCACGGCGACAGGATCGAGATGTGGGCCAATTTCCTCATCAACCCCGGCAGCGGCGGCAGCGGCGCAGTCATCTACATGGACGAGTTGCGCGTGATCGTGCCGAAGAAGGCCGATCTCACCCCCGTGCTCATCACGCCGGCGGACGGGGCGTACATTGCCACGGACCTGCCGCTGATGGCATGGAGCTGCGACGAGCCCTCAGTCTCGAATTTCACGGTGGTCATCGACGGCACGCCAGTTGACGCCGGCCTTGCCCAGCAGTACCAGGTGCCATCGTCCCTCTCAGAGAGCGCGCACACATGGTATGTCATCGCGGCCAACGGCAGCGCGGCCGCGACGTCAACCGTCGGCGCCTTTACCGTCGACATCACGCCGCCCGACCCGGGCGCGGCGGCATTCATCGAGCCCGCCGGCGGCGAATCGTGGCTCGAAGGCTCGACGTACGATCCCGAATGGACGACGACCGGGATCAGCGACGTGAATCTCGATCCGGCCCATTGCTCGCTCTGGTATTACCAGGACCCGGGCTATGGGGAAATCATCTCCGCGTTTGACGGCCTCGAGGGCACGTATGCGTGGTACATTGCCGGCATCCCGCATACCTTCTCGAACACGCACCTGAAACTCGTGATACCGGACAAGGCGGGCAACACGGCCTCGATCACGAGCCCGGCGTTCAACCTGATCGACCAGGGCGACGTGCGCACGGCCGGCTGGCGCTACGTCACCGTCTACCCGTTCAACGATGGCTCGCTCGATGGCATGCAGAACGGCAGCAAGGCAACGCTGAGCTGGGATACCAACAGCCCCTACGCCGGCGCTGGCTGCCTGCGCGCGTCATTCATCAACAGCAGCGCCTGGGCCCATGTGTTCTACAAGCCCGATATCAGCCCCGATGCAAACTGGCAGGATGCGACAAGCATGCGCCTGCGTGCCAGGTTCCCCGAAAGTATGGGATTCGGCGCCCTCACACGCCTCGATATGATCTTCTTCTTCGGGACGAACGGGTTCGAGTACCGCCAGATCGCAACGCTTGACAATGCATGGCATGAGTACATTTTCCCGCTCAACTCGAACGATTTCCATTCGGCGCCCGTGACGATGGACCTTATTCTCCAGGCGTTTGGCGACCAGGTGAAGGTGGGCGACTGGCTGCAGATGGATGAGATCGAGATTTACACGTGGGATGACATACCCGAGCCTGGTGCGGCTGCGTGCGTGCTGCTTGCGTGCGCGGCGTGGAGAAGAGCGCGAGGAACAGCAGGGCGGCACTGATGTGAACCACAGAGGCACTGAGGCGCGGAGGGCGGGGTTGGAGGGTCACCGTCCCCGGTGACCGCATGGGCTGATCAGCGGGAACGGCGGCTGGAGGGTCACCGTCCCCGGTGACCGCATGGGCTGATCACGGGGAACGGCGGAGAACGGCGGAGAACGGCGGGTGTGAGGTGGGCCGTGGACGAGGCGCCGGTCAGCCCTGCAGATGTGTCCGCCTCGCGCAACGTGACGGCGTCACTGCGAACCAGACCGCGCCACCCGCGTCAACCCGTTGAATCCGCAGTTCCTTCCGTTCACAATGCCTGGGCAGCCGTCGCGCCCGGCGCGATCGTGCGCAGTCTGCCGCAGATGCGTGCTTTCAGCGATGTGCGTCCGCGGTTCGTCACCGAGACACGGCGCCGGGCGATCTCGATGGACACCGGTGTGCCCTTCCACACGAGCGGGAACGCAAGCCGCTTCCACCCCGCGGGCAGCCGGGGCGTGAGCGACAGAACATCCGACTGCATGGCCGTGGCGACGCCCGCGAAGCCAAGGACGGCTGCCTGCCAGGCGTTTCCCGCCGCGGCGATGTGAATCCCCTCCGCCGGCGCGCGGCGCTTCACCTCGAGGTCAAGCCCTGCCGCCTTGCGCCAGAATTCCCACGCCTCGTCCTCGAGACCAAGGTGCGCGGCCATGATGCAGTGCGTGCCGAACGACAGTGATGAGTCGTGCGTCGTGTACGGCAGGTAATGCTTCCAGGCGCGCAGCTTTTCCGCGCGGGTGAATTCGCCGGGGAAGAGCGTCATCAGCATGATCACATCAGCCTGCTTCATGCATTTGGAGCGGAACATCCTCTCCTGGGGCACCTGCCAGCAGAACATGATCGACCGGTTCTTCCATTCGGCGTTGATGTCCATCTCCGCCATGCCGTCGAATTCCTCGCATTGGAGGACGAGGCCGCCGTCGGCCGAGCGGGGGATGGGGAGGGCCGGGGCCGTGCGGGCCCATGCGCGCCGTTCGGCCGCGGCGGCGCCCGCGGCGGCGCCATGCCGCGCGGCGAGTTCGAGGGCGAAGCGGACGAGGCGGTTGGTGTAGCTGTTGTTGCTCGTCATCGGCGTGAACTCATCGGGGCCCATCACGCCGAGCAGATGCGGCCTCTTGTCGCCGGAGCGGGTGTCCATGCGGCTCATCCAGTAGCGCGCCGTCTCGACGAGCACGCGCGCGGCCGGGCCTTCGAGATACCGCTGATCGCCGGTCGCGCGGGCATAGTGCGCGAGGGCGTAGGCGACATCGGCCGTCACATGCACCTGGTGGTCCTTGAACACCCACGGGCCGCAGCATTCATCGCCCTTGTCGTCCGACGTCCATGCGTACCGCGCGCCGGCGTACTTGTACCGCGCGGCAGTGCGTTGCGCGCCGGGCAGGGACTGCACGCGGAAGTCGACCAGCGCGCGCGCGGCAGCCGGTTGCGTGTAGAGGAAGAACGGCAGCATGAACATCTCCGTGTCCCAGAAGAACAGCCCCTGGTACAGCTCGCCTGCGTACCCCTTCGCGCAGATCGCCACACGGTTGTCCCCGCGCGGCAGGGAGCGCATCAGATGGTAGAGGGATGCGCGCAGCGACCTCTGCGACCACGCATCGCCCTCGATCACCACATCGGCGTCACTCCAGCGGCCGGCCCATACGGCTGCATGCTCGGCATGAAGGTCGTCATACGACAGCTCCGCCGCATCGGCAAGCACGCGGGCCGGCGAGGCGGGCGCCTGGTCGCGGCTGGTCGTCACTGCGGTGCGTTTCTCGACGACCGCGGGCACGCCCGGCGCGAGGCGCAACCTTGCCTCGGCCCGCGCGCAGCGGCCCGCCGCAGTGTGTTTCAGCGCCGCGCCCGGCGCATCGAGCGATGTCTGCATGAAGACGTCATCGCCGAGGTTTGTGCGCACGGCGCACGTGACGCCGCCATGGCCCGCGCGGCCAGGCGTGACGCTGCTGAACAGGTCGGCGTTCAGCGTCGTCACGCGCGCATCGATGCCGCCGAGCACGCGCACGTCAACCGCCCGGTCGGACGTGAGCGTCAGCCGCTGCACGCACAATGCCGGCCGCGCCGCGCTGACGAAGCGCTCGAACCGCACGGCGATCACCGCCCCCGTCTTCGTCCGCCACTCGAGCGAGCGGGTGAGCGTGGCCGTGCGCATGTCGAGCGCGCGGCGGTAGCGCTTCACCGTGCTCGATTGCATGTCGAGCTTTTCGTCCCCGGCATGCGGCGCGAGATCGAGGAAGAACGGCAGGTTGACAATCTGCCGTCTGAGCAGCGGATGCCTGCCGTAGATTCCGGGGACATACGCGCCCCATTTTACCGTGTGCTCGACGTGCCGCTCCGTGTCGCCCGGAGGGACAATGACGTCCTGTGGGCATCCGTCGAGATGTTCCTCGAGCGAGCCGCGGACGTGAAGATTGCCGCTGCCGAGCGTGAACAGCCCTTCGTAGGATTTCGCGTCTTTCAGCCTGAACGAACGCTCTTCAATGGTCCACGTGGATGTCATGGCGCTTTTCACCTGAGTTCGAGAACGTGAGTCTGATGAAGACCTGAAGGAATGGTGATCGAGCGGGCCGGGCCGCCAAGCACCGTTCCCGTGAACAGGTCGGCAACAGTGCGCGGCTCGGGCAGGTCGATCGTGCAGGGGCCTGGCGACGCCCTGTGCACCGCGACGAGAGAATCGTTCGCGAACACGATGTCGCGCGTTGCCGTGTAGATGTGCACGCCTGCGCGGCGGGCGAGCGCGCGGAGCATCTCCGCGGGGACTGCCGGCGCGGTCGAAAAGACCGAGAGCCACCCGCGCTGCTCTTTTGCGGCAAGGCCCGTCTCCGCGCCGCGCGTCATGCCAAGGCATTCCGCGTGCGTGTCAGTGACGATGATCCGCGGTGTGAAGAAGTGGCGCTCGCGCGGCGCATTGGCCGGGACGACATTGTCGGCGAGCAGCCCGGCGTGCGGATCGTTGTCAGGGTCGTACCCGTATTCCTTTCCGCGCAGCTCGCCGGGCACGAGCGGATGGTCTGTCAGGCGGACGAGCAGCGGCTCGAGCCGGTCTCTCGCATGGACGGCCATGCCGACGGCCTGCGCGATGTTCCCCGTGTTGGCAATGCCGTCGCGGACCAGCCCGGGACAGACAGTCCAGACCACCGTCGCGTTCGTCCGGGCGAACCGCGCGTGAAGCGTGTCGACATCGCGTGCATCAAGCACAAACGGGCTCAGCACCACGAAGAAACGGTAATCGGGCATCGCCTGCGAATGGATGTCGGAGAGCAGGTGGATGTTGAACGGCGCGCCGGCGTAGGCGAGCTCGAGGAAGACCTGGTGGACCAGCAGGGGATTGAGGAACGCCGTGTTCTCGGCCATCAGCGTGAACATCCGGTCGTCAACGATGACGGCGGTCTCCGTGCGCGGCTGCATCGCGCGGCCGGCCATGCGGCACTCGAGGTCGTGGCACTGGCGCACGAACGACAGGATGGCCGGGTCGGCGTACCAGCCGCCCCCAAGGTCCATGAACCAGAGGGCATGGCCGTTGATCACGTTGTACGCCCAGTCGCGTTTCAGCAGCGCGATGCTCTCGTCAGCCGTGCGGGCAAGCACTGCGCCCGATGCTTTCCGGTACGGGCCGGCCAGGTGGGTCGATGTGTCCACTTCATCCAGATAGACCTTGCCGTGCGCAGTGACGGTCGCGGCGGGCACCTGGGTGCCATGCGCGCCGCCGAGCATCCTGTTGTCGTAATGATACGGCGCAATCACGAAGTCAATGTCGTCCGAGCCGAGTACGCGGTCCATGCGGTTCTGCGCGCGGCGGACGGAGAACGCGCCGTTCACGGTGAGGGTGTAGCCATAGAACACGCCGACGGCTTTCGCTCGCGCCGCGCCGCGTTTCGCCGCCGCCGTCCATTCGAGCAGCGTGTCCGCCAGCGCGTCCGAGAAGCATTCCGCGTAGTCGATGACGTTGCGCCCCGCGCCGGGCAGGCGGACGGAGCGTGCGCCCGTGCCGCACCGTTCGGCATAGGAGGGAACGGCGGCCGTGTCGAGCCTTGCGTCCGCGCTGCCCCAGGCGGCGCGCAGGGCGTCGTCCGAGCCATACCGCCCCTTCAGCCACGCACGGAAGTACGCGCGCATCGCCGGCGAGTAGTCGCCCACATGGCGCGCGTCGGCGTAGTAGCACGACCAGTCGAACCATTCGCCGCATGGCCCGCCGCCGATCACATAGGCGAAGACGCGGCCGCCGAACGACTGTTCGATATGGCGCACCCAGCGTTCGATTGCATCGCTCACCTGGCCGCGGTAGAGGCCTGAGGCCATCGAGTGCGGCTTGTACACGGGCCAGTCAAGCGTCTCGCCATTCTCTCCGCGCTCGCATTCATCCGGATGGAGATCGCCCCACCAGTCTTCGCGCAACGATGCGTCCCAGCCTGCGATGGCCTTCGGGTTCGCGTGCGAACCTTCGCGATTGTGGCAATAGCCGGGCCATGCGCGCAGGATCAGCAGCGAATCGGGCGACTGGCGGAGGTAGTGCTCGATGTAGCAGTCGGTGTTGTGGTAGTCGAACACGCCGTCGCCCACCCAGCCCAGCGGGGTGAACGAATGGGTGTCCCAGACGGGGATGCCGGCCGTTACCGCGTCGTGCACATGGTTCGTGTGCGGCGACATGAACGTCATGCCGACGGGCGACCCATCGATGAAGAACCGCGGCCTGCCGTTGTGTTGTCTGACATCGGTAATCATGGTAATTGAGGGTCCAGAACTTCCAGGATATGCGGATCACGGACAGCCTGGTGCGCGAAGATGTACATGCCGGCAGACCAGGACATGTAGCGCGAGCCCCACGGGCGTCCGTTGCCGCCATGGGCCCACTCGACGAATTCCCACTCGCCCGTCTTGCCCAGCCGGTTGAACTCGGCGAGCCTCGCCAGGTGGCACGCGGCCTCGTCCATCCTGCCCGCCTTCACATGCGCCGCGACGTGGAATCCGCCGCAGTGCGGCCAGCAGCCGCCGTTGTGGTAGTGGTGGGGAAGGTTGAGATTGTACGTGTAGTAATAGTCGCGCCAGTGCTCGGAGCCTTCCTGCACGGGCGGGTAGATCACGCGCGCAGGATACGGCTCGTCTACCCCCGCCTCGTGGAAATAGTCGAGAATGCGGCCTGTGCGGTATGCGTCGCTCACGCCGAACACGATGGCCATGGCGTTGGACATGACGTCGCAGAAGCTGCCGATGAACCCGCGCGACATGAAGGCAAGATAGTGCCGCATCGGCCCGCGCGACTTGGCGAACGCGCGCAGTTGCTCGTACTGCTGCTGATGCGCCTGCGTGCTCCTTGTGTCAACCTTGTCGATCGACTCGGGAACCCAGAGGGTGTCGTTGATGCGCCGCCTGACGTTCAGGTGGCTGGCGCGGAACGCGGCGCTGTCGGCGCGCTTGTTCAGCGCTGCCGCAAGGAGCGCCATGTACTTCAGCGCCGCCTGGTACACGACGTTCACGAACAGCGTCTGCCCGTGGTTCGACCACGCATCGTTCCAGTCGTCCGATTCCTGCGACCAGATGCAGTCGTCCGGCCTGCGCCCGTTTGCCTGGAGGCAGCGGACGGCGCGCACGAGGGCGGGATACTGCTTCGCGATGAACGCCTTGTCGCCCGTGCAGCGGTAGTAGACGTAGTGCATCACGATCACCCACGCCGTCGAGTCTATCGTGCCGAAATTGGCCTCCCCGGTGTCGTCGTGCACGCAGGTGGGGACCATGCCGCAGACGTCCTGGCCAGCAACAAGCGTGGCGAGCGTGGTTTTCAGCGCCGCGTAAATCCTCCTGTCCTCGAGCAGCGACGCGCCGATGAACGTGATGGCCGAGTCGCGCGCGAACACCTCTTTGTACCAGTCGCGCGAGGCGACGAGCCCGCGTTTTGTCAGGTTGCCCTCGAGGATGCCGATGGCCTTCTGGTATGCCGTGTCAGTGATGGATGCTGTCATTGTCTCCTTGTGCGGATGGCGGGGAGTTCTTCAGCGTGGGCGGGCGGTCCCGTCCGCCGCATCCTGCGCCCCGGGGAGCAGGATGCCGAAGACCGCCATGGCCTTCGCCATCGCGTCGACCGTTCCTTCGTCCATGGCGATGGCGAAGTGGCAGTCAACGAAAGACTGGAGCTGTGCCGCGTCCTTGCGGATGGGCGGATATGCCGTTTCGCGCACGCGATACCCGTCGCCCTCGTGGTGCGGGCCCTGGACCTGCATGCCGTCAACCACTTCGCCGAAGGTGCTGTAGCGGCTGTTGTGGAGCGGCGCGCGCACGGTGCGCGTACCGAGCCCGGCGATGAAGCCGCGGTTCAACGGGTTTGCGCCGAGCGTGTAGTCGCACGTCCTGATCATCCACTCGCGGTAGACCGGCCGCCTTGTCAACGCATATGCCCACACGACTTCATCGAGCCATTTCGGCTGGCCGCCCGTGCCCCAGTTGATCGGCGCATCAGGATGCTTGATGAAGGCGTAGCCCATCGTCCTCGCGTACGCGATCCATGCATCGGCGCGCGAGATGATCGCGGCGCGGACGGCGTGCTGAACCGCCGCGTCCGCCGTGTTGGATGCGCAGCGCGCATAGGCCCATGCCGCGCGTCGCTGGTCGTAGCGGCGATACTCGTCGAGCTGCGCGCTGCGATCGCTCCGCCAGGCGCACGACTCGATGAACGCCGTGTTGTACCGCGGATCGCCGGTCGTCAGCAGGAGCTCGGAGGCCGCGTATGCCCTGGGCGAATCGAAATGCCGGAGCCGGTCGGCCGCGTCAGCGGGCGGATGCGCGCAGCCCCATTCGTATGCGCGGACGGCTTTTCCGAGAAATGCGGCTGCGCGTTCCTTTCTTCCGAGGCCGGCAAGGATGCGCGCGGTCTGCGCCATGGCGCCGGCGAAGGTGAACGACCCTGCCGCGTCCTTCGCATAGGCATAATCGCCCAGGACATCAAGCTCGACCGTCTGGATGAAATTCGGGTCGCCGTTCGATTCGGTGCCGTTGAACACGCCGCCGTCGCTGTCCTGGAGGTCTATCCAGAGGCGCAGCGCCCAGGCAGCTTCGTCAAGGATGTCAGGCACGCCGTTGGTATTCTCGGGAATGTTCAACTGGCCGTCGGTGAAGGCGGCAGGGGCGATCTCGTATGCGTCCATCAACGACTGGGCGACGTCGATATGGGAGCGCGGGTTGTAGTCGCCCGCGTCGTGATGCCCGCCGCGCGTGCGGATCGGCCCGCCATGCGCTTTCACCCACGCGGTATCGACGCGCCGCGCCAGGACTTTCCATTCGTGCGGTTCGTGTTTCACCTGGACAGTCGGCACGACGCCGTTCGTGTGGCACGCAATGCGGCGCCACGCGGAGTGCGGCGGTTCGAGCGCGATGCCGCAGCGCTGCTGGAACACGGCCGTCGCCTGCGTCAGGAACGCCCCGCGGTACGCGTCGGCCGCGATGGTGAAGCCGGGGCTCCGCCCCGTCCGCGGCACCGCGATGAAGAACCTGCCCGTCACCGCCATCGCAGAGAAATCAAGCGCATACACGTTCTCGCCCGAATAGTCATCCTTGTGTCTGCCTTCATTGCGCACGCCGGCCGAGTGTACAAGCACCGCCGCGCCCGTGAACACGGGCAGCCCAGTCGCCTCGTCACACACGGCGAACACCGGCGGCGCCTCATAGCGCAGCGCGGGCATCGAGCCCATCCACCGGCCAAGATACCCGACCTTCGGCCCGTCAGGCAGATACCCCGTCTGGTTCACCTTGACCGAGTTGCACAGGCTCCGTCCCTGCGCAAAGACAATGGATGCGTTCGTCGGGCCGTGCGTAACCGCTTCGGTGACCGACAGGTCAGTTGTGTCGCCATCGTCAAACGGCTGCCCGAGCGAGAGGAATATCTCGTGCATCGCGATGGCCGCCATCGGCCAGCCCACGGGTATGTACGTGTCGACTTTGCTGATGCGCCCGGTGGCGCGCACGGCAACGGACGTCCCATTGACCGATACTGCGTAGCTTGCCGCGTTGGTCGCCGCGGCAATGGAGACATTGGGGCCGAACTCGACGCGGATGATTCCCGGCCCGGCCGGCTCGATGCAGCGCAGACCAAGCACGGCGGCATCCACTTCTCCTGCCGCGTCATTGCTGCCCGCGCCGCCGTCAAACGCAAATCCCTGCGCCGTCCGCGCGCCGGTGACCATCTGGCCCTTGTCGCCCTGCGCTACAACGTAGTACGTGCAGCCGGCCCGCATGGGGAACGGGGAAGTGAGGACGACGATCGTCCGCTTGAACGTCTCGTGCCCGCAGCCGGCGACCGCATCAACCTCCCGTTCCGTTCGCGCCGTCGCGGCGAGCGGGCGCACAAAGCGCTCGCAGGCGTACCGTTCGTCGTCATGGCTTGCAATGCGATACGCCGCGGGATTGGCGCATGCGCCGGGATTGACGCTCAGGCCTATGACGACCTCGATGGCATTGGAAGACAGCGCACGCGCAGCGCGCACGCCGAGCGACGCCCGCACGGCCAGCCGGTTGTCGGCCAGCGCGCGGAAGCGTTCGAGCGCTGTCAAAGCGGTGGCGGCGGGCTGCGCTTGGGCGCGCTCGGGAGCAGGAGATGACACCGCCGGCACGGGTTGCGGCGCGGCCGCACGAATGGGCAGTCCGGCCGCCGGCGGCCTGGAAGGCTCCTCGCACCCGCCAAGCGTCTGGAGCAAAATGCACGCCGCGGCCGCGGACAGACTGCCGCGCCTCATCGCCGTGCTCCGTGCCTCAGGAAGAGTGCACACACGGCTGCCGCGACTCCCAGCACTGCAGGTTCGGGCAGCGTCATCGCGCTGTTCGTCACGCTTTCGGCCGAGCGATTGCCCACATGGTCGAATGCAGTGACCGCATAGGTGTACACCGTGGCCGGCGCAAGGCCGGTGTCGGTGAAATTCGTCGTGTATGCCGTGCCCGCGTCAACGCCGTCTCGCAGAATGCCGTAACCGGCGACGCCCGGGCCGGCGGGAGGCTGCCATGAAAGGGAGAGTCTATCAGTGCCCGGCGCCGTCACCGACAGCTCGAGCGGCACGCCCGGCGCGTTGGTGTCGTTGATGAGCATCTGCTTGAACCCGCCGTAGCTGACATAGGCCGGATCGTTGACCAGGCGGATGGACTGGACGGAAGGCGGCTGCCAGAACGAGCGATGCTCGTCGCCGGCGCCTGGCACCGACACGAGCGAGACACGATCGACGAGCACCGTGCATTCAACGGCGCTCGCGCGCTGGAATGGCGAGATGAACGCAACCGCTATGATGTCCTGGCCGTCCAACGGCATGTTCTGCGCAAAACGGTCCGCGTATGCCCCCATGCCGTACGCGCACTGAAAATCGGCAAACGGGACGACAACGGTGCGCCATGCGTCCTTCGCAACATAGCGCCGGGCGTGATAGTGCGCAAACGAGAGATCGTTGAGGAACCTGATCGTGTAATACGACAGGTCGTAGCCGTACCCGATGTCCGGCCCGGCAAGCATTGCGGGCGTCGGGCCGAAGCGTTCCCAGTCAAACGGTGTGTTTGTCGGCGCGATCATGATGAAGAAATCGAGCGGGTAACTCTCCGACGAGCCGAACACGGTGGATTTCTGCCCGCCGTGCGCCTTGAGCGTGAAACTGATCGCGTTCGCACCGTTCGTGCCGTGCGTCTTGATGGCCACCCATGACATCTCCTCGGCAAACCGTGCACGCGCGGAAAGCGAGTAGTTCCCCGCTGCGCCCTCGTTCACCCGCGCCAGGACGGCCGGCTCGCGCGCCAGCGGCGTCGTGCTCAGCCACGACAGGGCGAAATCGTTCGTCTGATTCTCTGACATGTACAGCGTGAACGCGTTCGAAATGTCCTGCTCGAAATCGGCGATGGGCATCACCTCGGCGACATCCTGCGTCGCGAACTGCGGGAAGGGTTTGCTCAACCCCGACGAGAGCAGCTCGACCCGGTCGATCAGGAAATCGCCCGACGAACCCTTGAACATCCACAACCGCGGCGACTCCTGCGACCAGCGCGTGTAGGCGATCAACGGCGCCGTCGTGCTGTACGATGCGCGCCGGTGGTTGCGCAGCAAGGGCGCGCTGTACGGCAGCTCGACCGTCGTCCATCCGGCCGCCGCTGTCAAGGTCACGTATTTCGCATACGTGTCGCTGTTGCCGCAATAGATCGACGGTGAACCGGCCGAGAGGATCAGTGTGCCGTTGAGTACCTTCACCCTCAGCCGTATGATGTCCGCCTCGGGCGGCCAGTACGCCG
>JAAYZF010000238.1 GCA_012514975.1 bacterium | reverse complement strand
GTTCGACTGCGTGCTGCCCACGCGCAATGCGCGCAATGGCGAGGCGTTTACCGACTCGGGCGACCTGCCCGTCAAGGCCGGGCGGTACAAGGATGACTTCAGGCCGCTGCAGGACGGCTGCGCATGCTACACGTGCCGGACGTTCTCGCGCGCGTACCTGCGCCACTTGTTCAATGTCGGCGAGTCGCTTGCAGGCCAGTTGCTCACGATACACAACCTGCACTTCTACCTTGCGCTGATGAACGACATCCGCGCGGCGATCAGCGGGAACACCCTGGCGCAGTTTGCCAAGGCGTTCATGGAGAAGAGAAGCAATGGAGCGATGGAGTGATGGAGTGATGGAGTGGTGCAGCGTACACGCGCTGTCCGTTCACACGCCAGCGTGCGCCGCCATTAAATTCCTTGCGCTGCAGTCCGCGCAAGGAATTTCCTCGACGCGGATGAACGATGAACGATGAACGATGAACTCCGTCTATGAGCAAGCACCCTTCCAACGCATTGGTCACCAATCGCACCGCGCGGCGCGATTACCATATCATTGACTCGATCGAGACGGGGATCGAGCTGCGCGGCACCGAGGTGAAATCGCTGCGCGACCGGCGGGCGAACCTTACCGAGTCGTTTGCCCGCATTGATGACGGCGAGCTTGTCCTCGTCAACCTGCACATCAGCCCGTACGACAAGGGCAACCGGTTCAATGTCGACCCGCTGCGCCCGCGCAAGCTGCTGGTGCACAAGAACGAAATCCTGCGTCTCCAGGCGCAGACGGATGAGAAGGGCATGACGCTCATCCCGCTCAAGCTGTACCTCAAGCGCGGGCTCATCAAGGTCGAGCTTGGCGTGGCCAAAGGCAAGTTCCAGTACGACAAGCGCGAGGACATCAAGAAGCGTGAGCACTCGCGAGAGATCGAGAAAGCCGTATCGCGCGTGAACCAGAGGGGGCGGCGGGGCATTTGACATTTGACATTTGACATTTGACATTTGATGCCGGCCCCTGACCTCGGCCATCCATTCATCCATTCTTCCGTCCATCCAGTCCGACATCTCAAATCATTCGCGACATCGCGCGGATGATTTGCCTTACCGGCTTCTTTTTGCTACAATTTTCCCGCTATGAAACGCGTCGAATCATGCCTGCCGGAGTGTGAAGCGTTGATCAATGAGCGCCGCCGCGATATCGCCCCGCCCGAGCTGCGGAGCGCGGTAGCCGGGATCGTCCAGGCCGTGCGTTCGCGCGGCGACGCGGCGCTCTGCGAGTACACGTCCACGTTCGACAAGGTGGCCCTCAAGCCCGCGCAGATACGGCTCAGCGACGATGAATGGGACGTTGCCATCGAGCCCGGGCTCGAGAAGGCGCTCAAGAAGGCGATCGCCAGCGTGCGCGCCTATCACGAGCAGCAGAAGCGGCCCGACTGGTTTGCCCAGCGGGATGATGGCGGCTATGTGGGCGAAGTCTACCGGCCGGTCGACCGCGCGGGGCTGTACGTGCCTGCCGGCACCGCGCCGCTCGTTTCAACCGTGGTCATGACCGTTGTGCCCGCGCAGATGGCAGGCGTGCGCGAAATCTGCGTCGCATCGCCGCCGCGCGCGGATGGGAAGGTGAACCCGGGCATCCTTGCCGCGTGCAGGCTGTGCGGCATCACGGAAATATACCGCATGGGCGGCGCGCAGGCGGTTGCGGCCCTGGCGTTCGGCACGAAGAGCGTCAGACGCGTCGACGTCATCGCCGGCCCGGGCAACGCGTATGTTACCGAGGCGAAACGGCAGGTCTATGGCTATGTTGGCATCGACCTGATCGCGGGGCCGAGCGAGAGCCTCATCATCGCCGATGCGAGCGCCGATCCCGCGTACGTGGCCGCGGACATCCTTTCGCAGGCCGAGCATCACGGCAGCTCGACATACCTCGTGTGCGACTCGGGTCTGCTGCTCGACCGGGTGGAGGCGCACATCGCCACGCTGCTGAGCACGACGCTGGCGGATGCGGAGCTGAAGAAAGCCGTTGCCGGGCGGCTCGTGGCGATCCATGTCAAGTCGCTTGACGAGGCAGCGGACGTGGCGAACCTGATTGCGCCCGAGCACCTGCAGATCATGACCGGGGACGACGCGGCGGTGCTCAAGCGGATCCGCCATGCGGGCGCGGTGTTCCTTGGGGCGTATTCGCCGGTGCCGCTGGGCGATTTCGTCGCCGGGCCGAGCCATGTGCTTCCCACGGGCGCCACGGCGCGGTACATGAGCGGGCTCTCGACCGAGGTGTTCCGCAAGCGGATGAGTGTGATGAACTTCTCGGCCGAGGGATTCGCGGACGTGGCCGAGGCCATTGAAACCATCGCGCGGTACGAGGAGCTCCCGGCTCACGAACACGCCGCGGCCGTCCGTCGCGCGCACACGCGGAAATGACATGAAGCTGCCCATTATCTACGAAGGCGACGCCCGCCTCCAGACACCGTCCGAGCCGGTGGAGGCGATCACGAAGAAGATTCAGAAGCTCGTGCTCGACATGTTCGAGACGATGTACGCGGCAAAGGGTCTCGGCCTTGCAGCGGTACAGGTGGGCGTGAACAAGCGGCTGTTCGTCGCCGACCTCCAGCGCCGCGGCGAGAAGAAACACGTGCTCATCAACCCCGTCATCATCGAGCGGTCCGGCGAGCAGACGACGGAGGAAGGCTGCCTGAGCTGCCCCCAGTTGTTCGGCAAGGTCAGCCGCGCGATGAAGGTCCGCGTCGAGGCGATGGGGCTTGATGGCAAACATGTCTCGCTCGAAGCGGAGGGGTTGCTTGCCACCGTCTTCCAGCACGAGACAGACCATCTTGACGGCATACTTTTCCTCGACCGGCTCGAACCGGCCGAGCGGGCGCGCGTCGAGCGCAAGCGGGCCGAATCGCACCAGATGTAGAAGGGGAATAAGAAGTGGAATAATGGAATAATGGAATAATGGAATGCGTGTCACGCCATGGCGTGGGTGGAGCGGCGGCCTGATAGCTGCAGGCTGAACGTGCATCGGCTGCGAGCTTCCACTGTCCGTTAGGAAGCCGCTGTGTGCCGCCATTAAATTCATTGCGCTGTCGTATGCGCAAGGAATTTCCTCCACGCGGGTGAACCGGAAGTCACCAAATCATACATCACCAAGTGCTGAAGCGCCTCCTCGACATCCTCGTCTCGCTCGCCGGCCTGATCGTGCTTTCGCCGTTGTTCGCCGTTGTCGCGTCGTGGATCAAGCTTGACTCGCGCGGCCCGGTCTTCTTCCGGCAGGAGCGCGTGGGCAGGGGAGGCAGGCCGTTCACCATCCTCAAGTTCCGCACCATGGTTGTCGATGCGGACAAATCGGGCTTCTACACGGCCGAGAACGATCCGCGCGTCACGCGGCCCGGCCGCTTCCTCCGCAAGACAAGCCTTGACGAGCTGCCCCAGCTCGTCAACATCCTCCGCGGCGACATGAGCATCGTGGGCCCGCGGCCGACGCTCGCCTACCAGGTCGAGCAGTATTCGCCGCACCAGCGCCGGCGGCTCGAAGTCAGACCGGGCGTCACCGGCTGGGCGCAGATCCACGGGCGTAATACGCTCACCTGGCCCGAGCGCATCGAGTACGACGTGTGGTATGTCGACCACTACAGCTTGTGGCTCGATCTCAGGATACTCCTCGCAACGTTCGGCGTGTGGCTGCGTGGCGAAGGCGTCTACGCGTCAAAGGACAAATTCGTCGTGTCGGGAAAGGATGCTGACAGACTATGATCCTTGC
>JAAYZF010000237.1 GCA_012514975.1 bacterium | reverse complement strand
TACGCCGCGCAACTCGAATTGTTTCTTCATCACACCGTCCTCACATGCAGGTTACCGTGAATACTGGATGCAGATACCGGATGCCACTCATTGATTGCCGCCCACCGCGCCGCTGGCATGATTTCCATCGAGCAGCCGCCTGCTCTCATCGTCAACGACCTGGAGCGTTGCAACGCGCTGGTAAGGCCCCTTGGCGTTCATGAGTTCATCATGCGTGCCGCACTGGACGATGCGGCCGCGGTCGAGCACGATGATCATGTCGGCGCGGCGCAGCGTGCTGAGGCGGTGGGCGACGACGAAGGTCGTGCGGCCCTGCATGGCGCTGTCCATGGCCTCCATGATCTCGTGCTCGGTATCCGGGTCGATCGCGGCCGTCGGGTCGTCAAGCAGGAGAATGGGCGGCTGGAGCAGCAGGGCGCGCGCGATGGCGATGCGCTGCCGCTGGCCGCCGGAGAGGTCGCCGCCGCCTTCTTCGAGCACGGAGTCGTAGCCCTTCCTTGTGGCCATGATGAACTCGTGCGCGGCGGCGATTTTGGCCGCGGCCTCGATCTGCCCGCGCGTCGCGCCCGGGTGGCCGAAGGCGATGTTGGCGGCGATGGTGTTGCTGAACAGGAAATTCTCCTGGAACACGATGCCGACGTTGCGCCGCAGGTCGTCCACGGCGAATCGCCGCACGTCGGCGCCGTCGACCAGCACGCGGCCGCGCCACGGGTCGTAGAATCTGGGGATGAGGCTCATCAGCGTGCTCTTGCCCGCGCCGGTCGCGCCAAGGATGGCGATGCACTGCCCCGGCTGCGCCTCGAACGACACGTCCTGCAACACCACGTCCGGCGGGTCGTACCCGAAGACGACGTTCTCGAAGCGGACGGCGCCCGCTGCGCGCCCGAGCGGAACGGGGCTGGGCGCATCGCGTATCTCGACAGGCTCGTCGAGCACCTCGAATACGCGGCGCGCGCCCGTCAGGCTCTCCTGGATGCTGTTCGCGATGTTGGATATGTTGGCCACCTGGCCCGAGAACTGCTGGAGCAGGCCGGCGAAGACGATGAGGCCGGTGCCGAGCGGCAGTTGGTCGTTGATCACAAGGTACCCGCCGTAGGCAAGCAGGATGAGGATGTTGATCTGCGCGATGAACCCTATGAGCGGCGAGAACCGGCTTACGCGGCCGAAAATCCACTGGCTCTGCTCGCGCACGGCCCCGTTCGCCTCGCGGAAGCGTTCTGTCGCCTCCTTCTCGCGGGCAAACCCCTTGATGACATGCACGCCCTGCAGGCTTTCCGAAAGACGCAGCACGAGGTCGTCCATCAGCTCGCGGTTGTGCTGGTACGCCGGCTTCACCTTGCGCGAGAAGGCGGTCGAGACGAACCACAGGAGCGGCGTGGTCGCAAGGCACGCAAGCGTCAGCCATACATGGATGTTCAGCATGTAGGTGACGTAGACCGTGAGCGAGAGCACCATGATGATGCTCTGGATGATCACGCCGTCGATGAACATGCGCGTCGCCTGGACATCGCGCGTGACGCGGTTGATGATCGTGCCGCTCGCGTTGTCGTCGTAGAAGCGGAAACTGAGGCGCTGGAGCTTGTTGTACACCGTGTCGCGGAGATTGACAACGATGTTCGACTGGACGAGGCGGTTGGCCTGGACGGTGTAGGTGTAGTTGATCACGGCGCGAAGGAGGGCAAGCCCGAGGATCAGCCCGGCGATGAGCCCGAGCACGCCAAGCTGCGGCCAGTCGTCCGGCGGATGCAGCCCGAAGGGCCAGCGCGGCGCACGCGCGCCTTCCTGCACCTGCGAGCGGATGTAGTCGATCCCCAACCCGACAAACCCAAGACCGCTCAGGCCGATCGCCAGCAGCACCACCTGCAGGGACATCACCTTGACACATCCTGCCCGGTAGCGCCAGCTCAACGCGACAAGCCGCCGTATCAGCTCGCCGTTCGACGCCTGGCGGGAACTATGTTCAATCGTCGTGCTCAGTGGTCACGCGCCTGCCATTGACCTGCGCGGCAGGCATCAGCATATTCTCTCTCGATCACCCGCGCATTCACTCGCCCTTCTCGTATTCGAGCGTGATGTCGTGCATGATCTTGATCTTCTTCTCGTCCTCGTCCACGTGGATCGCCTGCTTCGTCGTCTCGCGCACCGGCGGCGCGTTGGACGGGGCCTGTACATTCACCGTCACCGCGACATTCACGTTCGATATCGGCGGCAGCTCGCGATGCGCGGCAGCCTCCTCCGCCGCGGGCAGCGGGCGTTTGATCGCCTGCCCGGCGCCCGGGGAAGGCGGGGCCGGCCCGTCGCCCGTGCGCGTGGGCTCGGTGATGACGCCGCTGTCAGCCGGCGCGGCCTGGGCGGGTTTCGGCGCCGCCTGGGCCGGCTGCGCGGGCCCGGGCGCGACCGATGGCCGCGTCCACGCCTGGCGGGCAACACCGCCGCCGGCGCGCTTCAACGACGCAGGCACCGAGCCGTTCGTCATCATCCCGGCAATCGCCTCCTGCGCCTGTTCGTGGTACAGGAAACCCAGGTGCGCGCCGTGGTCGAAGAACACGATGCGGTCGCCCAGCACGTTGTCCAGCCACAGCCGGTCGTCGTCAGTCAGGAGGAAATCGTCGCGCGAGTGCAGCACGCGCACCCTGTCGTTGCGTTCGAGCATCTTCTCGAGGGTGAAGATGCTCGCCTCGGCGTTCAGCTTGTGCACCGGCTGCGCCGTCAGCCACAGGTTCGAGTACGCCGCCTTGACGAACGTCAGCACGTAGTCGGAGAAGAGGTAGCGCTCGATCTCCTTGTCGAGCCGCTCGGACGACCAGCGCGAGTAGGGGTTCTTGAGGAAGCCGTAGTCTTTGCGCGAGTGGATCGCCTTGATCGTCTCGCCGAGCGTGCGGTGGAAGGTGTAGCCGATGGCGAATTTCGCCTCGGCCGGCTCGATGAGCAGCCCGGCTTCGAGCAGGGAGCCCTTGGCCGAGTAGATGTTGTATATCTTCATCGCCTTGACTTTGACGGCGTCAAGCTGCGCCTCGCTCCAGTTCGTCCAGACCTTGAACAGGTCGTCAAGCTGGATGAGGCCGTGAAGGAGGTTCACGGGCGGGTTGATCGCGAGAATCCGCTCAAACCCCATCTTCCGCTCCGCTTCGTCGATCCGCGCAATGAACAGCGCCTCGATGGCGCCAAGGGAATAGCCCATCAACGCCGTCTTCGTCACCGCGTCCTCACCGTACTCCTCGCGTATGTCCGCACGCACCGCCTGCATCACGGCGTACATGTCCTCCGCGTCGCGCGGCGTATGCCCGGGGACGATCACAGTGGACGCGGCGGTGACGAATTCCCAGTTGAACGGGCTTGAGAGCGCGGCGACGGAATACCCCTTGTCGAACAGCACCTCCGCCAGGCCCGCCTCCTGCACGCTCGCGCAATGGCCGCCAAGGCCGGGGATGATGAATGCGAGCGGCGCAGGCTTCTTCTGCATCCACACTTTGTACGTGAGCTCCTTGCCGCGCCCGTCATCGAGCACGGCGACTTCGCGGAAATCGCCCTTTTTCTCGAAACGGTCGGCCTTCGGCTTCAGCAGCAGAAAGCGGATCGTATCGCAGTACGGGCTGCTTGGATTGAACCCTTCGAGGACGATGTCCTTTTCGAGAGCCTGAAGCATGCCCGGCAGGGCGGACGCGCACGCGATGCCCAACGCAACCAGTTGTCGTCTTCTCATAAGGAACGCGGAGTTCAGTCGGCGATCTTCGCCGTCTGCATCAGATACCACATGTCGCGCATGACGACGTATGGGTCGAGGTTCTCGCGCTGCAGCCTCTCGTAGTCGTCTATGCGCATCGTCATGTTGTTGAACTTCATGAACACTTTCACGTAACTGCCGAACGGGGCGTACGTGCGCGGATCGAGCGCCGAGTCGAACACGCTGCCCACGTCATCCCGCAGCGTGCCGGTGCCGTACAGCGGCAGGTAGATGTAGCATCCGGGGCCGATCCCCCATGTCGCGAACGTCTGGCCGAAGTCCTCGTCGTATTCCTCGAGGCCCATCCATGCCTTCGCCGGGTCGTAGAACCCTGCCAGGCCGACCGTCGTGTTCACCAGGAACCGCGTGAACTCGACGCCGGCGCCTTTGAACTTCGCCTGCAACAGGCAGTTCACCAGCCGCACCGGCATCACGATGTTGTCGTCCATGCGCTCGATGCCCTTGCGCACG
>JAAYZF010000236.1 GCA_012514975.1 bacterium | reverse complement strand
GCGGGCCCAGATGGGGTCAGGCCCCAAATTGTCAATTTGAGTCAACAGAGACGGGCGTCCTGTATGTGTGAAGACGCGCAATGGTGCTGCACGTTTGGCGGTCGCTTCGTGCAATGTGCCCCGCTGTACCAACCGTCTAGTGAATTGACAATTTGGGGCCTGACCCCATCCACACCAGCCGTCTAGTGAATTGACAATTTGGGGCCTGACCCCATCAACAGGGATTTGACATCCCGTCGGCTTCGTGCTATCATACCACCGATGAGCACGCAACGGCTTTCAACGGATGATGCGCTGAAGCTGTATCTTGATGCCGTGTCAGACAGCATCCGGGATGGCGCGTTCGTCAAGCTTTCGCTCGGAGGGTATCGCGGCCAGGATGAAACGTTGAGGAACGTGTATGCGCGGCTCGTCACGATCAAGGGCGCCGATCATCTCTCGTTCACCTATCGTCATCACACAAGAGACGTCGTCAAGAATCTACGGATCAAGGACACCCTGTTCGCGGTTCACAGCCTCATGAAGTCAGGCTTCCGCACAGCCCACCTGTTCACCACCGAACGCGACATCGAGCTGCATCTCGACAAGGACGGCTCAGCGCGCGTGAAGGATCGCACGCCGACCTTCACCGAGGCGCCCGCAAAGGAGCACGACCGCGGGAAAACACGGTTCGTCGATCCGAATGCCCAATGGCTTCATGCGCTCGGCGTCACCGACGAGGGCGGCCGCGTCAAGCATGGCATGGCAGACAAGTTCAGGCAGATCGACAAGTTCGTCGAGATACTCGCCGGGCTTGTCGAGTCGTCACCGCTGAAGGATGCGAAGGCGCTGTCGGTGCTCGATATGGGTTGCGGCAAAGGCTACCTCACGTTCGCAGCCTGTGAATATCTGGCGGGCCGTCCTGGAACAACAGTGACGGTGACGGGCGTCGAGGCGCGCAAGGAGCTAGTTGATCTCTGCAACCGCACGGCGCAGGACTGTGCATGCAGCGGTCTGCGTTTCAGGCAGGGCATCATCAAGGACTGCGATGCGACCGGCGCGGACATCGTGATTGCGCTGCACGCCTGCGACACGGCGACGGACGAGGCGCTGTACAAGGCCGTTTCGGCGAAGGCGTCGATCATCATCTGCGCGCCCTGCTGCCACAAGGAGCTGCGGCCGCAGATCACGCCGCCTGCCCCGCTGGCGGGCGTGCTCAAGCACGGCATTCTTCTCGAGCGCGAGGCGGAGCTCGTGACAGACGGGCTGCGTGCCCTGCTGCTCGAAGCGCACGGTTATGCAACGAAGGTCTTCGAGTTCATCTCGACCGAGCACACGCAGAAGAACCTGATGCTGGTTGCGCTGAGGCGCGCCCAGGGAACCGACACGACCGATGCATCGGAGCAGGTGGCGGCGCTGAAGGCGTTGTTCGGCATCCGCACACAACGGCTCGAGGAACTGCTCCGGACTGGCTGACGGCGGCAGTGTTCGCAACGTGGCCGCGGGGGTATACTGCTTCACACTCCAAAGTGGCCAAGGCTCCGCCTTGGCAAGTACACGTTGCGGCAAAGCGCCGCCGTGGCCGGCGCACTCCAAAGCGCCGCCGTGGCCGGCGCACTCCAGAGCGCTGGCACGGCCGGCGCACTCGAACGAGGTGATGGCACGCCCTCAGATCGCAGTTCCAGCCGGTGCAGCTTCCGCTTGACATTCCGGGTTATTTGTGGTATAATGACACCACGATACTGGGTTCAACGTGATCGAACGCATCGAGCCACCAAAGGGATAACTATGAATGCCCTCGCCTGCATTGCCGTTGTTGCTGCAACTGCCGTTGTGCCCTTCAGCCTGCACGCGGCCACGCCGCTGGCCATAACGCCTGTCGCGACAAACCTGAGCTGGCCGGTGTACGTCACCTCGCCGCCGGGCGACTCGAACCGGCTGTTCATCGTGGAGCGCAGCACAAGCACCACCGGGTACATCAGGATACTCAACATGGCCACGGACGAGATTCTGCCGACGAATTTCCTGGCCGTGCCCAACGTGAACGCATACGTCGAAGGCGGGCTGCTCAGCATGGCGTTCCATCCCCAGTATGCAAGCAACGGCTACTTCTACATCTTCTACTCGGCGTTCAGCGACGGTTCGATCCCGACGAACAATTCCGTCGTCCGCTACAAAGTGTCATCCGACCCGAACATCGCGGACGCAACGAGCGCGGTCACCGTGCTCACGTTTGTGCATCCGAACGTGTTTCACCACGCGGGCTGGGTCGGCTTCGGGCCTGACGGGTATCTGTACCTGCCAACGGGAGACGGCGGGCCGCAGACCGACCCGAACAACCGGGCGCAGACGATCACAAACACATGGCTCGGCAAGATTCTGCGTGTCGATGTCAACGGCGACGATTTCGCGGGCGATCCCGAGCGCAACTACCGCATTCCACCCGACAATCCGTTCGTTAATACAAATGGCGACGACGAAATCTGGGCCTATGGCCTGCGCAATCCGTTCCGCTGCAGTTTCGACTCCGCCAACGGTGATTTCTGGATTGCCGACGTCGGCCAGTACGCCTGGGAAGAGGTCAACTTCCAGCCCGCAGGCGCGCCTGGCGGGCGCAACTACGGCTGGCATGTGATGGAAGGGACCAACTGCTCGCCGTACGGCGGCGGGATATGCAACGATCCGAGTTTCATCCCGCCAATCTTCACCTATGCACACTCGAACGGCGCCGTCGTCGGTTTCGCCGTCATCGGCGGCTATGTCTACCGCGGCAGCCTGCTCGACGGATGGCAGGGCGCTTACTTCTTCGGTGAGAGCACGTCGAACACGTACTATTCACTCCGCTATGACGGCACGAACATCACGGAGTTCACCGACCACACTGCTGAACTGCGGCCGCATCCCGGCCCGTACGCTGCCGTGTCGTTCGGCGAGGACGCGGCGAGCGAGTTGTACCTGATAGACATGTTCGGCGGAACTGTATACCGGATTGTCCCGGAGCCTGCAGCGCTGCTGGCCATGGTCGCGTTTGTCGCCGCGACAAGGCGCGTGCAGCGACTGTAGGGCGCCACACGGATTGCACGGATGAGGGGCTGATAGGTCCCCATGCCCGGTCCAGTTGTGCTGCAGGTCAATGATGCTCTCACTCAGTCCCGTACCACTCCATTCTCCGTGTCACGAACATGACGATGCCCAGCACGGCAAACAAGGCCGCAGTCCCGAAGAGCAGCGAGTAATCCTGCAATTGAAGCACCACATACAGGAAGGCGTAGATGGCCACCTGCGCCACGGCGATGACCGCGGTCCGCCTGCCGCTCTTCAGCACGGCCATGCTGTACAGCGTCACGAGCAGGGCCGAAGCGATCACGCCAATCCAATACGCCCAGCCGAACAGGATGAACTCGGAGAGCGACAGCAGCGCCAGGTAGAACAGACAGAGCGCCGCGCCGATCAGCAGGTACTGCACGGGATGGATGCGCAGGCGTGCAATGATCTCGAAGAGGAAGAACGCGGTGAACATCAACGCGATGAACAGCACGCCGTATTTGATCGCACGTTCGGCCATCCGGTAGGCATCCACCGGCGACACGAGGTCAACACCGAAGCACGATTCCGACACCGCGCGGTCCGTGAACGCGTACCGACCGCCCTGATCAACCGTGTGCTGCGGGTATTGCCGGCCGTACCACGACACTTCCCACACGGCGTCAAAGCCTGCACTCGTCACGGTGCGCGTGGCCGGAAGGAATGCGCCTTGGAAACTCGGATCGGGCCAGGTGGACGTCAGGCGCGCCTTGTTCTGCTGGCCCACGGGCGCAAAGACGATGCTGCGACTTCCTTTGAGCGAAAGCGACATGCGGAAGGGCGTGCTGCCGCCCTGCTCGCGTATCCACGGCGCAGGCGCCGTAATGCCTGACGTGTGCCCCTCGAGGCGGCATCCGGGCGAGAACACGCGTGTCGTTCCGCCGACCTCAATGCCGAGCATCTCGCCCGTGCCGCGCAGGTCGCTGACGGCCATGGTGATGACTGCATTCGACCAGAGCACATCCTGATCGGCGATATCGAGGCCCGCGAAATCCGGCCTGGCAAAGGTGCCGGAGAGGTTGAGGGTTCCTTTGTAGACGACGGCGTCGTAGATGCCGCGATGGAGCGTCGAGGGATCGAGCGCGCCCTCGATGTCGAGCGTCGCGGGCAGGAAGTACGCGTTTGCCGTGCGCGTCTCAGTGACGCTGACCTGTTCACGTTTCCCGTTCACGACCTGGTCCTTCCACACATCCACCCGGTAGTGATAGGGAATCACGAGCACCGGGCCTACGACGGTTTGCGGGCCGCCCCACGTGGATGAGATCTCGTTCACCGCGCTGTTCCGCCTCTCCTTCCGCTCCTCGAGCACGGCCCGGATCATCACCAGGGGGATC
>JAAYZF010000235.1 GCA_012514975.1 bacterium | reverse complement strand
CTCTTCGTCGGCAGCATCGAGCCGCGCAAGAATCTCGATACGCTCCTTAAGGCGCTCGACCAGAAACCGGCCGCGTGGCCCCTCGTCGTCAGCGGCGCGAAAGGCTGGATGAACGCGCCCATCCAGGACAGGATCAACGCCGCGGGCGATCGCGTGATCATGCTGGGCTACGTGGCGGACGAGGACATGCCGCTGCTGTACGGCGCGGCGGGTCTGTTCGTCTTCCCGTCGCATTACGAGGGATTCGGCCTGCCCGTGCTCGAAGCGATGGCATGCGGCACGCCGGTGATAACGACGAACGTGTCTTCGCTGCCCGAGGTGGCCGGGGACGCGTGCCTGCTGGTGAACGACCCGGCGGACGCGGACGAGCTCGCCGCGGCGATCCGCCTCCTGTCGGGCGATGAAGCTGAACGCGAGCGGCGCATCGCGCGCGGGTTCGCGCAGGCCGCGCGGTTCTCCCGCTCGCGCATCAATGCCGACCTGCTGGCCGTGTACCGGCATCTTCTGGAGATGTGACATGGCTTTGTCGGAATCGCATGCGTATTTGCAGGAGCACAGCGCGGTGGGCGAGTTCCCCGCGCCGGGCGGGAGGTTCAACGCGCTCAAGCGGCTCGCCTCGCGCTGCGTCCTCCATTTCTTCCGCGGGCAGAACGCGTTCAATCTCAACGTCGCACGCACGTTCGATGTCGTCCAGCACCAGTTGAAGCAGATCGACTCGAGGCTCGATGAGCTTGCACGCGGCCACGCGACGCTTGGCGAACACCTGCGCTCGCTTCAGCGCGCGCGGGACGAAGCCGATTTCCTCCACCGCCAGTTCAGCACCGCAATCGAGCAGATCAAGGAGCTCCAGGCGCATCATGGTGGCGTCCTCGCACGCCACGAGTCACGGCTTGATGTGCTCGAAGCCCTCGGCCGCACGCTCGAACAGCAGGGGACCGGGCTGCTCGAAGCCGTTACCGAAACAGGCGGCCGCACCGCCCGGCTTGCCTCGGCTGTCGATGTGCTCTCCAAGGCGCACGGCGAGTTGGACGGCATCAGGCAGGCCGTCGCAGCAGTTGAAACAAAGATGGATGGCTTCGGCAAACGGCAGAATGACATCGCGCGCTCGGTCGAGCAGGCTGACCGCACGGCCGCCGGCGTCTCGAAGCGGCAGGATGATCTCGTCGCCGCGCTCGAACAGGTCGACCGCACCGCCGCCGGCGTCTCGAAGCGGCAGGATGATGTTGTCGCCGCGCTCGACGAGGCGCACAAGCGGCTTGACCACGCCATGCAAGATGCCGGCGCGGTTGGCGAGCGCATCGCGCGCGCCGAGCAGGGGTTCACGGAGCTGCTCGCGCGGTTCGAGCAGATCGCCGCGCTCAACGCGCTGCTGCGCGGCAGCATTGACGCGGCAATGGAAGCTGCCGCGGGCAGGAAGGGCGCCGCGCGCGCCACTGCCGCCGCCGCGGGCCTCGAACGCGCCGCGCAGATCAGCGCCGACGCCTCATACGAGATGTTCGAGGACGCCGGCCGCGGCCCCGAGGATCTCGTGCGCAGCCGCCTCTCCCTCTATCTGCCGCGCCTCAAGGCTCTGCACGCCACGCCCGGACGCTGCGTTCTCGATGCCGGCTGCGGCCGCGGCGAGTTCGTGAAGCTGCTTGTTGACAACGGGATTCCAGCACGCGGCGTCGATCGCAACGAGATGGCGGTCCAGCACGCGCAGAGCCTCGGCCTGCCCGTGACGCTCGCCGACGTGTTCGACGAGCTCGCGAAGGCCAAGCCGGGTTCGCTCGCCGCCGTTTCAGCGTTCCACTTCATCGAGCATCTTCCCTTTGACCAGTTCTGCCGGCTCATCCGGCTCGCCGCGCAGGCCATCGCGCCCGGCGGGCTGCTCCTGCTCGAGACGCCGAATGTCAGGAACATCCAGGTGGCCGCCACGGAGTTCTACCGGGATCCGACGCATACCCGGCCGTATCACCCGGCTACGGTCGAGCAGTACCTGAAGCAGCAGGGATTCACCGAAGTCAGCGTGGCGTATCTGCATCCCTATCCCGCGGCCGAGCACCTCAAGCCCGGCGAGGGCGATGCAGCGGGGAATTTCAGCAAGCTTGACGAGCTGTTGTACGGCGCGCGCGATTGCAGCATCATCGCCGCGCGCGCAAAGGACGCCGTCTGACGGCCGCGGCGGCGCAACGAGTTAACGTCTGGAGAATGCACCATGATTCTTGTTACCGGCGGCGCAGGATACATTGGCAGCCACTGCGTCAAAAGCCTCATGAAAAAAGGCTATGAAGTCGCCGTGCTCGACAACCTGTCGCGCGGCCATCGCGACGCCGTGCTCACGCCGCATTTCTTCGAAGGCTCCATCGGCGACGCGTCTCTCCTCTCCAAGATATTTTCTTCATCCTCGAAGAAAATATCTGCGGTGATGCACTTCTCCGCATGGACCTACGTCGGCGAATCCGTCGAGAAGCCCGCCGAGTACTATCAGAACAATGTAGCGCAGACGCTCGCACTGCTCACCGCGATGCGCGACCACGGCATCAAGCAGTTCATCTTCTCATCCACCTGCGCCACGTACGGCGATGTACAGAAAATCCCGATCACCGAGGACACGCCCATCGGCCCGCTCAACCCCTATGGCCACAGCAAGCGCATGGTCGAGCTCATCCTTGCCGACTTCGACAGGGCCTACGGCATGAAGCACTGCATCTTCCGTTATTTCAACGCGGCGGGCGCAGACCCCGAGGGCCAGCTCGCCGAACGGCATGACCCGGAGACCCATCTCATCCCCATCGTCCTCCAGGTCGCCTCGGGCACGCGCAGCCACGTCTCGATCTTCGGTACGGACTATCCGACGCCGGATGGCACGTGCATCCGCGACTACATCCACGTCAACGACCTGAGCGACGCGCACATTCTCGGCATCGAGTATCTCGAGGCGGGCAAGCCGTCGAACATCTTCAATCTCGGGTCTGAAACGGGGTTCAGCGTGCGCGAAGTGATCAAGATGTGCGAGCAGGTGACGGGGAAGAAGGTGCCGGTGAAGGAAGCCGCCCGCCGCGCCGGCGACGCCCCGCGCCTCGTCGCCGACTCGACCAGGGCGAAAACCGTGCTCGGCTGGAAGACCAAGCTGAGCGACATACAAACCATCGTCAAAACCGCATGGGCATCGATGAAGCCATGAACGGCGATGGGACGCCGGTCGCGTTAAGGCCACTGCGACCGGAGGACATCCCGGCTGCCGTGCGCATTCACACGGAAGGCATGCCGTACTCGCTCAATGTCCGTCTGGGTGGCAAGCATCTTGCGTACGTGTACGAAAAGACGATGGCGCATAAAGCGAGCATTGCCGTGGGCGCGTTCTGCGGCGGGGAGCTTGCCGGTGTCGTCAGCGCAACGCGCGATCCTCAGGCACTGGCCGGGCACTTGATGAGCGGACTTGGTGCACGGCGGCTCTGCGCGCTGTGCGCACGGCTGCTGGCGAGGCCATGGCTTGTGCTTGACTACTTCGAGGCGCGACGCCTGGGCAGGCCCGTGGTGTCAAACGGCGAGGCGGTCGAGGCCTGTCTCACCGCCATCGTTGTCGCGCCCGACTACCGCGGCAGGCGTGTCGCGCAGGCGTTGGTGCACGCGGTTGATGCTTTCATGCGCGACAATGGCATCAAGACCTACCGACTCGATACGCGCGTGTCAAACGAACGGTCGCAGGCGTTCTACCGCAAGGAGGGCTTTGTCGAAGCGGAGCGCCGCGGGCGGAACATCATCTTTGTACGGAGTGTGAACTCGAATGGCCGCACGGTTTGACCAGATAAGCGTCTCGGTCGTCATGCCGACTTACAACGAACGCGACAACATCGTCCCGCTCATCCGCGAGACGCTGAAGGAAATCCGCGATCATTTTGTTTGTGCGTTTCTGGAAGTGATCGTGGTCGACGACAATTCACCGGACGGCACGTGGCAGGTTGCTGCAGAAGCAGGCGACCCGGCGGTCCGCGTCGTCAGGCGCATGCATGATCGCGGGCTGCGCAACTCGATCTGGAACGGCGTCGAGGAAGCCCGGGGCGAGATCGTCGTCTGGATGGACTGCGACTTCTCTCATCCGCCGCGGTACATCCCACAAATGCTCGCCTGCGTGCTGGTCGGTTGGGACATCGCTGTGAACTCGCGCTACGCGGCCGGCGGTGAGGATGTGCGGGAGGGCAAGGGAACGTGGCTGCAGCGCATTCTCAGCACACTGCTCAACCACTTTACGTGGCTCGTGCTTGGCCAGTCGTTCCGCGATTACACCAGCGGCTTCGTCGCGGTGCGGACATCCGTTGTGCGCGAACTCGGCCTGCGAGGCGACTACGGCGAGTACTTCATTGATTTCATCTACCGTGCCATCCGCGCCGGCAGGCGCGTGCTCGAACTGCCCTACCGCAACGAGCCGCGCGCGGCTGGCGAATCCAAGACTGGCCACGGCCTTCTCACGTACGCCCGGCGCGGCTGGAAGTATATCGTCCTGCTGCTCGCAATCCGTTTCGGCAGGCTCACCTGACCATGG
This sequence comes from bacterium, assembly GCA_012514975.1. Classification (GTDB taxonomy): domain Bacteria; phylum Auribacterota; class UBA3054; order UBA3054; family JAAYZF01; genus JAAYZF01. Next base: position 136 of record JAAYZF010000235.1, on the reverse strand, counting down.
CAGGCGCTATGAATCACGATGTCTATGATGTGTGCGATGGCGAGGCGGTCATAGCCAAGGTCATCCCGGCTGACGCGCCGGTTGATCACATCCGTTTTCTGACGCCGGACTCGTATCCGCTGCAGGTCGGCCTTCT
>JAAYZF010000234.1 GCA_012514975.1 bacterium | reverse complement strand
GATGCGTCGCATGTTCGCGCCGAGAATCGGGATGAGCGTCTTGTCAGGGACATCGAGCGAAAGCAGGCGGCCAAGCTCGTAGTTGAAGTCGTGTGCCATGGCATCGGTGCCGAAGAGCACCTGGCGCGGATGCACTGTGCGCAGCGTTTCCTCCCAGCACACCGTCGAGCAGAAACTGCCGCACCATTCGAGATGGACATTCGAGTGCGTGCGCGCAAGCGCCTCGGCCTCGCGCCGCCCGCCGTCGCCGCCGCCCGAGTGGCCAAGGATGAACGGCACATGCGGGTAGCGCCCGGCCAGCCCTTTGAACATCGAGGGCGTGTCGCAGTCGCCGTCCCATGTGTGAGACAGCACCGGCAGGCGATGCCTGCTCGCATAGGCCCACATCGGCGCGAACCGTTTGTCGGTGATCGCGACGCGCCAGTAATCGCACAGTGTCTTGAAGCCTTTGAACACCGGGCCGGCGAAATATCTGTCGAGATGCGGCGTCAGATCGTCTGCATAGACCGGATTGAAACTCACATACCCCGACACGCGGCCGGCATGCGGGCGCAGCACGGCTTCGAGAAGCGCATTTCCCTCCGCGGGCGCGCCCATGATGGCCTGCATGCCCGAGACGAGCTGCGTGCGGATGCCGATGCGGTCCATGACGGCAAGGCCTGCCTCGAGCTGCGCGCGTTCCTCCTGGTGCTCCACCATGTAGCCGGATGACGGGCCGAGATGGCCGTGGGCATCGACGATGTCAACGTCGAGTCTCCCGCCCTCGAGGAAGCGCGGCCACAACGTGTTTGCCGTCCAGCGCGACGTGGACGCGGGCGTGGCGCGCAGCCCCGTCAGCCGGTCGAGATTGCCGTGGGCAATCTGCCTGCGCTGGGCGGCGGTGATGCGTGCGCGCGCCAGTGCGCCGATCGCCGCGCCGTTGTGCGACTTGTACCCGGTGCCGAACACGAGCCGGTCCGCGCCGAAGTGTTTGACGACCAGCTCGATTGCGCCGAATGAATGCAGCCATGACGTGTCGCAGAGAACGCTCTTCCGCCTCCGCATCAGGTCGAATACAATGACGCTTGGCCCCCACATCACCTCGGTCAGAACCACCGGGACGTCAGGGAAGGCCGCGGCGAACTCGAGTATGTCGGCTGCGGATGCCTGATCATACCTGAGGACGATGAACGGTTTCAGGCGGCGTATGCGGCGGAGCACGGGCTCCAACTGCATCAGCGACAGCCGCCCCGTGGCGTTGGTGAACCTGAGGGCACGGCAGCCTGCGGCCTCGAACTGCGCATGCAGCCGGGCAACGCCATCGTGCTCGTAAAGCACCTGGCTCGACACGGTCAGCGCGGGAAGCATACGGACTTCAGCTCCAGGCGTCGCGCGGATCGAGCCGATCAACGCCTGGTTGCACGAGAGCGCGTGGCTCTGGACGGACTCGGCGTTCCAGACCAGCGCGCGGCTGATCCCCAGCCGGTCCATCGCGCTCAGCCGGTCCTGGATCGTAGGGAAATCGGAACCGCCCATGCAGGGCTTGCCGTAACTGGCATTGACGTCGAACAAGGCGGGAACGGTGCTCATGACACTTCAGGACTCCATCTGCATTTTGCCACGAGATGTACGCAACTGCGCTCAGTGTAGCAGACTCCAGGGGAATAGTCAACACAAATCTGTTGCGTGTTGCAAGTTTTTAGAAATGACATACTTTACGTTTAATAGAACTGACATGGTTTGCCACTCTTCGCGCGAGGGCGCTGAGAGAGCGGAGCGAGCGAAGCGCCCTCGCGCGGCGCCTCCTTTTCT
>JAAYZF010000233.1 GCA_012514975.1 bacterium | reverse complement strand
GCGCCATGGGCGACGGCATCGTGTGTCGCCTCCTCGGGGCGCGTCTTGATCTTGAAGTCCCACGCGCCATTGAGCGGCAGGAACCACGGCGAGGCTTCGCGCCGCATGGCCAGCGCGTCCGCGGCGGTCGCATGGGGATAGAGCGTCGCGCGCGGCGGCAGCTTGTTGATCGAGGGCAGATGCGGCATTTCCCACGTGTTCAGCCCGTTGAGGCGGAGCATTGGAAGCAGGTCGGAGTCGTTCATATGGGTCAGTGCGCCTGGTGGTTAGCATCGATGTGCCGCCTGATGAACGCGAGGCCCGTGCGGATGAACGCTTCGCCGTCCGGGCACACATCGTGGAACAGGCCGCGCCGCCAGGCGAAATCGCCGAGCGACGAGTTGTACGTCTCGAAAAGGATGAAGCCGTCGAAGCGTGTTTCTGCAAGCGCTGCACACACGGACGACCAGGGCACAAGGCCGCCGCCTGGCACGCCGCGATCATTCTCGCATGCGTGGATGCCCCAGAGCCTTGGCGCGGCCGTGCGCACTTCCCCGGCATAGTCGCGCGTCTCGGTGACGAGATGATACGTGTCGAGCAGCACGCGCAGGTTGTCATGCCCGGCAAGCTCGACAAGGCGCATCACCTGCGCGGCCGTGTTGGCCACATGCGTCCGGAAGTGGCTCATCGGCTCGAGCGCAAGCGCGACGCCTGCACGCGCCGCGTGTTCTGCCAGCGCGCGCAGCCCGTCGGCAACGCGCCGCGGCTCATCCGCGGGCGGGATGCGCCGCCGCACGGTGCCGGGATGGCCGTAGAGCGCGCCAGTGTAGGCGACTGCGCCAAGCGCGGCAGCCGTATCGATCTGTCTCTTGTGCCACTCGACGCCTGCCGCCCGCTCCCCGGGATCGTCGGACGAGATGTCGCAACTGGCGGGCCAGAGGCCGCCGGGGCTGGCAACGAGCGTGAGGCCAAGGCGCTCCGCCCGTTTCCGCGTGAGCTCGGGCGTGAACACCACGTCGTCGCCGAGGGAAATCTCGGCGCAGCCAAGGCCGAGCCCGGCCATGCGGTCGAGCACATCGAGCGCGCCGTCGGACCAGTGGTCAACGAGGATGAAGGTGTGCGCGCCGAGGATCATCGCGCCCCGCCCAGTGTAAGAGTGCGCGGCGGGCCGCCGCCGGTCGCGGAAAGGTAGAACAACCTGCTTTCATGCGGTTCGAGCGTCACTGTTATCTGTTGCGCCTCGCCGATGGCATGGCTGCCGTCAGGCCCCCAGGTGAACACATGCTCCTTGCGCGCGCCCGTCAGCTCGCTCACCATGAGATACTCGGTGTGGCGTTCGTCGCACGGATTGAGCACGAGGAGGCCCGCGCCGCGCGTCCCCTTGTACTCGCGCACGGCCACGAGGAACCTGCGGTCGCCGCCCCAGTACGGCAGCCGCGCGTTCGCCCTCCGCGGCCCCGGCTCGAGAAACCGCCACAAGGCCAGCCGCTCCGCGGGCACGTTCGCAAGATCGTCCGACGTGTTCACACTGCCGCCAAGAATGCCGTTCCAATACGCAAGCGAGCGCGTCTCGGCATCGCTCATCCGGGTGAACACGTCGCGCACATAGGTCACGTCAGGATCGTTCTGCCAGAAGACGTTGTTGAAATACTGGCTCCAGACGGTCTCGTCGAGCATGTTGCCCAGGCCGCCTTTCGACCATCGCGCGCCCACGTCGTTCGCCACGCGCATCCCGTCGGCAAATCCTATGAACGGCGCATAGGGCGAGATGCACGCGAGCCAGTAGCTGTCCTCCCCTATTTCCTCGCGGATCATCTTCAGCACATCAACGAAATACTCGACCGACGTCCTTCCGGGCCGCGCGCGACGCACGAGGAGCGAATCCTTCAGCCCCCAGTCCATGAAATCCGTTTTGTACATCCGCGTACCGTATGCGCGTAGTTTCCTGAACACGCCGCGCAGGTAGGCAAACGCATCGGGATGGCTCGTATCGAGGATGTAGACCTCCTCGTTGAAACGCGTGCCGTCGTAATGCTGCCATTCGGCAATCAACCTTCCGTCAAGATCGCGCAGCATCCACTCGGGATGCGCGGCGAAGAGATGGCTGCGGTTGCCCACCATGAATGGCGCCACCCACACGCCCGGGCGATAGCCGCGCGACGCGATCTCCTCGAGCGCGGGCCGCAGCCCGTTCGGCCAGTACGGGCTCGGCTCGAGCCAGTCGCCGTACGAACGCTGGTAGCCGTCATCGATCTGGATCGTTTGCAGCGGCACACGCGGCTTCAGGGAATCGAGCCCGTCGAGTATTCCTTCAAGGTCGCCGTGGCTGAAGTACGATGCCCGCTGGTACCACGAGCAATAGTGATAGCACGGTGGCTGGTGCGTACGCGCGTTGTTCTCCCTGGCGATGGCTGCCGCAAGCGCGCCAAGCGCTTCAGACGGCACGGCCGCGGAGCAGAAAAGCAGGTCGGGCAGTTGCAGCCTTCCGCCGCCGAGCGCGATGCATTCAGTCGAGAACCCCGCGTCGATGAGCGCGACGTCGTCAACGATGCGCCGGTTGCAGAAATCGCTGCGCACAAGCCTGTTGTGAAGGGTTGTCTTCTGGAGAAAGCGGCGGTGCGTCAGCGCGCCGAACGCAATCGTTTCCCCTTCAGGCGAAACGACCGCACTGGTGAGATACGAGTCGTAACACCACGGCGCCGGGCCGCCCGCGGTGCTCACAAGGCCGCTCGGGCCGGAGAACCCGAGGCCGTGCCTGAAGAACCGGCTGGCGGCCGGTATGCGCCCGTGGCTCACCGGCTGAATCCAGTGTGGCGCGGTTGCGCCCCCCGCGTACGTGCAGCCGAGCGTCAGAGATTTCCCTGCCCTGCCGAAACGGAGTTCGAGCACCGCGCCGGACAACGTGTAGCGCACCGTCTGCATGCGCCCGCGCCGGCCCGTCTTCACGCTCAAGGGATGCACTGCCCGGCCGTCAATCGCGGGATAGCATCCCTCGATCCGCGCGCTGCCGGCGATGAGGTCGAACGATCCGTCCTTCCGTATGTTCCATTTCATGTGGCCGCCTGACGTTGCATGATGATTGAGAGGATTTCGGGAAACGACGAGCAGTAGTGGGTGCAGAGAGCGCGCGTGCCGCTCTCGATGATGTTCCCGCCCGCCATGCCGATGGCCGTGTAGCCTGCAAGGCGCACCGAGCACACGCCCGCGCCGCTGTCCTCGATGCCGACAACATGATGACGCTGTTCGCCCGGAATGCCAAGACCTACGCGGCAGACGTCCGCATAGAGCCACGGGTGCGGCTTGGGGGAAAGCTCGCCGAGCGTGCCGGCTTCCCCGTGGCGCAGCGGAAAGCCGGCGGTGATGACGGCATCGTAGAAGAGCCGCGGGTCGCCCATGCCGAGCGTGCGGAACGCGCCGAGAATCTCCGGGTACGCTTTCTCGTACAGGCCAGAGGTGACCAGCGCGACCTTGATGCCCGCCGCCTTGAGCGCAAGGAGGAATTCCTTGACTCCCGGCGCGGGCACGAACGCGTCCGCCTTGCCCCGGCCCTGCGCGATCGCGTGCAGCTCGCGCCGCGCATGCTCGAAGTAGTGCTCCCTCGCCTGCTCGACCGTCGCGTGCGGGCAGTACTTCGCGATGCAGTACGCCAGGTGCTCGGAGACGCTGTGGCCCGAGACGAACGGCAAGTCGGCTTCTTCGAGCCGGAACCGCGGATTGCCGAGGAGACTGCCGACGGAACGCTCGATGATCCACACCCAGAACCGCTCGCTGCGCACCGTCGTCCCGTCCAGGTCCATCAACACCGCTGAAACAGGCGCGCGCAGCTCAACCGGCTGCACGGGATAGTACGCCGGGAACCCCATCGCTGATGTGACGTGCGCAAGGGTGTGGTCAGCGAACGCGACGAACTCGACCTTGCGGTCGCCTGTCGCGACGACCGCGCGGACGCCGTCGCGGCCCGCGGCAAACCGGCCGTCGCTCGTGGCCTCGAGCGCCACCATGCCGTCGTCTTCCGCTACTGTTCCAAGGGCGGGGATATGCATGATCGTGACCACATGTCCGCGGGCGGCCCGGGCTGTCAACGCGCGTCGGCCGGCCCGTGCCAGAGCTGGCCGCAATCGTCGAAGCGCCATCCCGCGGCTGTGATGTCCAGCTTCTTCTTCCTCCACGATTTCATTGCGGCGGCCGTCTCTGCCCACGGCAGAATGCCGCTCGTTGCGTCGTACACAAGCACGTTCTGCCTCCCGGCGGCGGTGGCGAAATCGAGCGCCTGCTCGATGGTCTCGCCGCGCAGGTAACTTGCGAGGAACCCCGCGATGGCGCAATCGCCCGAGCCGGTCGCGTTGGCCACCTGGTCAACATGGTATGCGGCGCTCCACAATTCACGGCCCGCCCAGTTGGCCGCATCGGGCGCCGCGGCGCGGCCAAACCGTTCGAGACGGTCCGCACCGGCCGTGCGCATGTAGATGCCGCGATGGCCCGACTTGAGCGCGACGATGCCGGCGCCGAGTTTCATCACTTCAGCCCCCAGCCTCGAATACTCATCCGGCGTCACCAGGTCGAGCGACTCGATGCCCCTGCGCCTCGCTTCATTCCGTTTCTCGAGGAACCTGTCGCGTTCGAGGAAGAACAGGACTTCCTCGACGCTCGGCAGGAAGATGTCGACGTAGGGCAGCACATTCTCGAGCAACGCCCGCCAGTCGATGCGGCCGGTGGGCGAATCAGGATCAGGCAGCGCCATGTCGAGCGACGTGGTTACGCCGTGCTCCTTCGCCTGCTTGTACATGCGGACGAGCTCCTCGCCGTTGTTGGCGCACGTCTTTTTCATCAGCGGCGGATAGCCGTAATGGAAGAGCCTCGCGCCGTCCAGCCGCTCATAGGCAACGTCATCCGCCGTGAACGTGTCGTTCGCGCCAGGGTCGTGCAGGAACACCCGGTCTATCCCCGGCGGAGCAATGACGATCGTGTATGCCGTAACTTCGCCCTTGATGCGCCTGATGCCGTCGCCGCATCCCGCTTCGCGCATCTTCCCGACAACGATCGAGCCGAACGTGTCCTCCCCCACCCTGGCCATCAGGTCCACCTTCGCGCCTATACGGCTGAGGGCGACGCCGGTGTTCGACACGGGGCCGCCGGTCGATACGACGCATGCGCCGACTTCGAGCAGCTTGCCCGGCACGAGTAGTTCGCCGATTGTCCTGGCAGGCGTGGGCAAAAATTTCGGCGTGATGTCAACGCAGATATGCCCTGCAACAACAATGTCGCAACGAGTCATGTGGAATCGTCTCCGAATGAATGTGCGTGTCCTATGCGCGAGGCCCAACGGCGTAGACGCGGGTGCCGTATGGTCCGAGCCTCTCGCGAATCGAAAGTGTTCCGCCGGCGAGCGCGATTCTGGCTCTCGCACCGGACGTGAGCTCGCGAACCGCGGGCCGGGCCCTGCCGCCGGCGGGGACGCTTAGCGTTACGGACACCGGCTTTGCCAGCGTGTTCATCAGGAACACGAGCCGCGTCGTTCCATTCACCAGCACGCGCGCAATCACGTCGGGCACGTTCGTCCACGCATGCCGCGCGACGCCCTTGTTCACCTGGTGAATCCATTTCACGAGACTCGGGTCAGCCGTGCCGGCATAGGCGATAAACGGATTCGAGCCGATGTAGACCGCGCGGCCGGCGCCCGTTTTGTTCTCGACCACGGCAGGTTCGCCCGTGGCGAACGTACCGATCACCCTCGCCCCTTTGAGCGGCGCGAGCACCTCCTTGTGCATCCGCGTGCAGATCTTCAGCGCGCCAATCCTCAGCGACGGTATCAGCTCGTGGTGCATCGTGCGCACATCCGCGCGGCGGCAGCCGAACAGGACGTCCAGCCCGTTGCCCGGCACCACGGGGCTGACGGCCATCGTGTCGTCGAACTGCGCGGACGAGCCTTCGGCGACGAGCGTGCCGCCTTTCCGTACAAACGCAGCCAGCTTCCTGGCCGATCCCGCCGTGATCCGCGGCGAGAACGGCAGGTAGATGACCTTGTACGCCGGGAAGTCGTCATCCACCACGTCCGTGTCAAGGCGCACGATGTCGATCGGATAATCGGCGTGCCACAGCGCCTTGTGCATGCCTTTGATGCTGTTCTTCACCGCATCGGCGCAGCCAACGGCCGTCCAGTTGACGATATCGTTCACCGGGTCCCACGCGATGGCAACTTCGTTCCGCGGGAGGGTGGCGCCGTCAATGAGCTTCTCGTTCGCGCGAATGGTGTCATGGAACGATTTCACGACTTCGAGCCGCGCGTGCGGCGTGCCGTCGAGATTCGTCAGGCCAAACCCGTATTCGAGGCCGAACGACTCGTTGCGGTACTGCCAGTACAGCACGCCCTTCGCCCCCTGCGCGATGCCCGACCACGACCACATGGCAAGCCGCTCTGGCGTGACTTCGCCCGGGTCGAACGCGCCGACTTTCTTGTCGATCGTGGCTTCCATGGTGGACGACCCGCAGAACTCGCACACGGGCTCCGCGTCGTTCCTGTGGACGCCCATGCCGTACGGCCCGGCCTGCAGCTCGGCCATCCAGAACTCCTTGCCCCGCGCCGCGCAGCGCGCGCCCGCCATCGCGATGAAATACTCGTGCTCGGGCCCGCACTGCGGAAACGCCGCCGTGCCGTACTTGTCGACCAGCGCGGCCATGCGGTAATCGTCGATGCCTTCCTTGGCAAGATTCCGCGTGACGCCGCTGCCGCCGCGCGTGTGGATCATGACATAATGGTCCGGATCGTTCTCCCTGATCGTCTCAATGCGCCACTCGAGCGTGCTGACAAGCGTCTCGAGGGCAAACGTCCGCCAGTCAAGCCAGTCGTTGTACATGCCGCGCCGCCGCGGAGGCTGGACCTCGTCGAACGCGCCGTAGTTCCTCCGCCACGCGGCGTTCAATGCCTCGATCGAACCGTACCTCGCGCGCATCCACGCCTGGAACGCAAGGACCGTCGCGTCGCAGTAGCAGTAGAAATGATCGTTGTACCGCCCCGGCTCGAACATCGGCTCGTTGTGCGGCTCCCAGCACTCGATGGCCGGATGATCCTTGAACGCGCGGACAAGATTCGCAATGTAATCCCTGCCGTGCTCGCGGATGGCATCATTGTGGAAACACAAGCCCGGGAAACCGCCGGCAGGCGTGTTGCCCACCGACTCGGGCATGTAGAGCCCCCCTTTGGCATCGCGATACACCGCCTCGGGATGCTTCTTCACCAGCCATGCGGGCACCGACTCGAGATTGACGAGCATCAGCACCTTCATGCCGTGCCTGGCGCAGATGTCGAGAAGGCGTTCAAGCGAGCTGAAGTCATACGCGCCCTCATGCCTCGAGTACCAGTTCCACATGAGCCAGAAGCGGAAGTAGTCGAGCCCGTACGCCCTGGCCTGCCTGACGTCGTTCTCCCAGTTCGCTTCCGCGGGCGTGGGCGCCCTGAAGTACTGCGTGCCAACATAGATCATGCAACTCCTCCCGGTAATGACATTGTAGAATGAGACGCGGCATCGCAACCGCGCCGCACGGAACGCAGCGCGAACGCGAACGCATCGGGCGGCATCGGCCCCACCGCGGCAATCACGCCCGCGTCATGCGGCGGACAGCGCACGAGGCGAGCAGGAGCAGAGCTGCCGCCACTGGTTCCGGCACCACGTTGATGTAGTTCGGCCTGAGCATTGAAGCCGTTTCGGCAACTTCGTTGCTCATGTCAAGCTTCACGGAGAAGTACATCTGCGTCGGGAACGCGTTCGTCACCTCGAGCAGGTACGGCCCCTCGAGGTCGGTCGTCCCGTCATTGTTGAAATCCCAGCGGCAGTACACGTTGCGGCTGAACGTGCTGGTGACCGTCGCCGTGAAGATCACCGGCGAGCCGATGCCCACGGACGTGACGTTCGCGACGAACGCGCAGGAGAGCGGCTCGATCACCGATGCGTCCACGAGCTCGATGCCGTTCACGCGCGGATCGATGTTCTTCGAGTAGAGCTTCGACTCGAGGTCAAGCCAGTGTTCATGGACGCCGAGGCTGCGTGTGGCGGGCCCGTCGCCGTCAGGGTCGTAGACGATGCCCGAGGGCGGGTTGGTGATGTTCGCGGCCTCATGGAGATGGTTGTCGAGCTTGCCGCGCATGACATCGGCTTTCGCCGCGCGTTCGGCGGCAAGGAAGTCGAGGCCGACGGAATCGATCGCGCAGTGGTCCTGCGAGGCGAAGACCGAGCCGGGCCAGTTGGTGTTGAACGGCGGAATCCACCACTTCGCCGGTATCGCGTCCCAGTGGCCCAGCCCGCCGTAGAGGCCGTCGATGACATACAGCATCGTCTTGCCGCCCAGGTGCTTGTGTTCCATCAGGTCGACATAGCAGTGATAGGTGGCGTAGTAGTTCGTGGCTTCCTGGTACGGATGGAGATTGCCCGCGCCGCCGCAGAACGAGCCGAAATGGTTCTTCGCGCAGAGCGAGGGGAACTCGGCCCTGGTGTCCGTGTCGTTGTTGTTGTTGCCGCCTGTGGACGCCTCGTGGCTCTTCAGCGTCGGCATGTTGATCAAGTAGTCCGCATCGGTCACCTGCGCGGGCGGATACTCGGTGACGGCGCCGTTCGACAGGTTGATCGGCGCCGAATAGTCCTTCACCGCCTGCTCCCGGCCCTGGATGCCCCAGT
>JAAYZF010000232.1 GCA_012514975.1 bacterium | reverse complement strand
GGCCAGCGCCGCCTGGCGGCGCAGGGGGATCGGGTCGATAGCGAAGATGGGATACGCCCCGGCCAGCTTGGCCAGCCCCACCGCCATCAGCCCGATAGCGCCCAGACCGAAGACGGCCACGGCGTCCTCGATGCGCACATGTCCGTCGCGCACCGCGCCCAGGGCAAAGTCCGCCGGGTCCAGACAGACAGCCGCCTGCCAGGGCGTCCCCTCCGGCAGCGTGCGCACGCTTTCCGGCCAGACGTGCTCCTGGCAGAAGGAGCCGTAGTTAAACACCCGGTCGCCCAGGCGCAGGCGCGTCACCGCCGGGCCGGCCTCGATCACCTCGCCCACGCATATATTGCCCGCGGGGAACGGGTAGCGCACTCCCTCGCGCTCGCCCCTGTAGACGCGATATTCGGCGTCGTAACCGCCGCGCGGCGCCGCATAGCCCTTGAAGAACGCCATCTCCGTGCCGTGCTTGGCTGCGCCGAAAAGGCTGCGCACGCGCACCTCATGCGGCTGTAACGCCCTGCGCTCCACCTCTCGAAAAGCCACTTCTTGCTTGCCGCTGATGACCAGCTCGCGCACCGTGTTCATCATTCATCTCCTGCTTTGGCGTGCGCAATCAGATGGCGCGGCGCTTGGGGGTAAGGTTTACGTTCCAGTCGACCATGACGTCCTCGGCGCGCTCCATCCAGCGCACCATGCGCTCCTTCATCTCCGCCAGAATCGGCCCCGCCTCCGGTTCGTTCGCCAAGTTATGCATTTCCCACGGGTCTTTCTCCTCGTCGTAGAGTTCGTCCTGATCGTAGGGATAGTACACATACTTATATCGCCGGCTGCGCACCGCGCGCACGCTATAGAGTGATATGCCTTCGCCGTTATATTGGAGGTATATGTCGTCCGGCCAGCCGGCGATAGTCTCTCCGTGTAAGAACGGCAGCAAACTGCGCCCATCTACGGGGTGCGGCAAGCTGAGACCGGCGGCTTCGACCAGTGTCGGCATCAGGTCCAGGAAAGTGATCATGGCGTCGCATTGCTCCCCGTTCGGCACGATGCCGGGCCAACGTACGACGAGCGGAATGTGCAGTTGCTCGTCATACATCATGGGGCCTTTGTCGAAGAGTTGGTGTGCGCCGATGAGATCGCCGTGATCAGAGACAAAGAGCACCAACGTGTTTTCGCTCAAGCCTAGTTCGTCCAACAAGGCCAACAGACGCCCGTATTCTTCGTCGATCAGCGAGACGAACGCATAGTAGCGGGCGATGCACGTGCGCCATTCGTCATCGCTCAAGTCGCCGCATTGGGCGATGACGTCGCGATACAGCCTGTGTACAGCCGGCTTATCACGCAGGTCATCGCGGACATTGGGCCACAACGGCATCTGCGCCGGGTCATAACGCGCCGCATAGCTTTCCGGCACGACGTATCCGGGGTGCGGGCCAGGCGTCGACACCACGCAGAAGAAGGGTTGGTCGGAAGACGCGTGGCTGCGCAGCCATTCTTCGGCGCGGCGGCAGAGCCAAATCTCGAAGAAGTCCTCGCCTTCAGCCGAGGTGACGCCGGC
>JAAYZF010000231.1 GCA_012514975.1 bacterium | reverse complement strand
GCTGATGTGGGCGCTGGACTACCAGATGAGCGTTGCCGTGGCGGTCGGCTTCATCGCACTGGCAGGCGTGGCCGCAGAGACCGGCGTCATCATGCTCATCTACCTCGACCATGCCTGGCAGGAGGCGCGCAAGCGATGCGTCGCCGAAGGCCGCGAAACGACGGTGGCCGATTTGTACCACGCGATCATGGAAGGGGCGGCCGAACGCGTGCGGCCGAAGATGATGACGGTAGTCGCGATCATGGCGGGGCTGCTTCCGATCATGTGGAGCAGCGGCACCGGCAGCGAGGTCATGAGCCGCATCGCAGCGCCAATGGTCGGCGGCATGGTGTCGTCGACCGTCCTGACCCTGGTCGTGATCCCGGCGCTGTATGCGCTGGCCAAGCAGGCGGAGCTGCGCCGGAAACGCGGTTCTCCGGAGCTTCTGCAGCCCGCCGAACTTACGATCGGCAGCATGAACACAATGTAATGGAAGGGTCAGCTTCTCGTTGGGGATGAATTTATAGACTTCTATTGTCGAGATACGGATCGCGGATCTCTGGCAGCAAACCAGATGCTGCGAACAATCGACTCACCCTTCGACAAGGAGTACCTAAAATGACCCCCAAAACCTTCATCCTCGCCGCCTTCGCATTGTCGGTCAGTGTTCCCGCCCTTGCGAGCAACGGTGCGACATTCGTGAACAACGAGATCGGCTGGGAAGCGCAATCGGCGCAGAGCACCAAGACGCGCGATCAGGTTGTCGCAGAGCTGCAAGCTGCGCAACGCTCGGGCATCGCTGCCAACAACGAGTACGGCTTCCCGTCGGCTGGCAGCGCATTCTCCTCCACCCTCAGTCGTAGTGAAGTCCAGCGCGACATCACGGAGGTGTCGGAGGCGGAGCGCGATGCAGTGCATCGAGTCTACGGTCCGCAGCACGGCCGGGGCTCCTGAGCCAGTGCCGTTCACGCCCTCCGGCCGTCGTTCGATATCCAGAGGGCGTGTTTCCTGCGATCCGCATCCGGTACCCGCCGGCGAATCGCGCAGCGCCCGCGCCAACTCATCGGCGATGCACATGTCGATGGTGGATATCCGGATAATGCGGGTGCTTGTGCATCAGCACCTCATGCCGATGAGGGTGCGCGTGAGGGATGTTCGCGTCCCACTCGAACTCGTGCGCGTGCTGATGGTGTTCATCGTGCCGATGGCGGTGGCTGTGCTCGAGGGGTTCGTGCGCATGCTCGTGCTCATGCCGCTCGCGCAGATGCAGCCAGACACCGACGGCCATCATCATGGCTGCCATCCAGAAGAACAGGCTCGGCGGCTCAGGCCAGAGCGCCAGCGAGATGAGCACACCGAATAGGGGAGCGACTGAAAAGTAGGCGCCGGTCCGAGCAGTGCCCAGGATTCTCAGTCCAACCACGAACAGGGTGAGGCTGAGCCCGTAGCCGAGAAAACCCGCCAGAAGAGCGAAGCCGATAGCGGGCGCATCGGGAATGGTCGCGCCCGCAAAGAGAGCAATTCCGGTGTTCGACGCTCCGGCAATCAGCCCCTTGAGACAGGCGACCAGTATGGCGTCATTGCTCGAGACCTTGCGGGTGAGGTTGTTGTCGACCGCCCAGCAAAGGCAGGCAGCCGCAATAAGCAGCGCGCCCGGCGACCAGGTCGCGCCACCGGGCTCCCAGGCGAGCAGGACGCCGCCAAGGACGATCGCGATCATTCCGAGCACAACCTGCCGGTCGGCGTTCTCCTTGAACACAACCCAGGCAAGTACTGCGGTCAGAACGCCCTCGATGTTCAACAGCAGTGACGCAAACGCCGCATCAGTCGTCGATAACCCGAGCATGAGCAGCGCGGGCCCAAGCATTCCGCCTGTCACGATTGCCCCGAGCAGCCACGGCCATTCGCCGGGCGGAATACACAGGGGCGCTTGCAGCGCACCGATCTTCCCGGTGCCCCCGCGCCGGACAAGCATCAGCGCGGCCAAGCCGACGCCGCTACCGAGATACAGCAGCCCGGCGAGCAGCAACGGAGAAGCTCCACCGATCAGTAGCTTCGCCAATGGGGTGCTGGCCCCGAACAGCAGCGCAGCTAGCAGGGCGGGCGTGGCCGACTGGAGCGACATTCAGGTTCCATTCGGAAATTCCCCGATCACCCGCAATCTCGAGAGGGCGGACTCATGCGATGAGCATTCCGAAAGCTGCGCGAGTGTGCGGCATCCGAAGCCGGGGGATTGCTGCGTGTTCTGTTCCTACGGGACGAACAAATGTCCACCGATGCAGGCAGCCGCCTAACGCCCGCCGGCGCTCAGATCGGGGAACCGGTCCGTTGCGTGCGCGGTGTGGCAGGACACACAGGCATTCAGCATTTCAGTGAAAACCTCGCGCTGCCGGGGCTGATCGCCCTCGCGAGCCGCTTCGGCCAATCGCGCGCTGAGAGCGTGGAATGCCTGATCCCGCTCGACGAACGCGTGCGGCAACGCGTCGTGAAACGCTTTACTATCTGCCTCGCTCATTTCCTGCTCCAGGACAAAGCTGTCGTGGATGCCTTGCGCGTTCCGGGCAACCACATCGTCCTGCCCGCGCACCAGCGCCTCCAGGATGTTCTTGCTCGCGTCCAACACACCCAGCATTTCCTGAATCAGGAGCATGCGGAATTTGGGCGGCAGCTGCGAGCCAACGGCCCGATCGGTCGCCTCGGATGCGTCATGCGCGCCCTCTGCGTTACGCGCATCCTCCGCGAACGCCGTCATCGATACGCCCATCAGCAAAACTGCCGAGATCAGGAAACTTCTCATGATGCGCATAAATGCTTCTGTTCTTGAATTCCGCGCGCGACATGCCGCACACGAAGTCCTTGACCCCGGGCAACACAGAGGAGAACTCATCGTCCACCCTCGCCGAAGCTTCAACGAACATGAACTCCGAGGAAATGTAATGGCCACGTAAGCCTCTCGTCACGCTCGCGTTCTATCATGGATCTGCGAAAGAAAGGCGGAAGCGTACGCCGTGGCGACGCGTCGCGGTTTGCACGGAGCTGTCAAGTTTTCTTCTACAGGAGAATCGAGATGAAGCGAACCGACGAACATTCCACATACGCGCTGGCCATCACTGCAACCAGCACGCGCCGCAAGCGGGCGCCACTGCGTCTGTTGCTGACGAGCGCGTCGATCGCGCTCGCATTCGCCGCCACGCCTGTGGGCGCAGTCGAAGAGCACCACCCTGAAGCGAAAGCCGGATCGATGCCGCCCGTCAGTGCGACAGCGTCGCCCGAGGTCGGGCGGATCATCGAGAAAATGCAGGAGAACGTGCGCCAGATGCAGTCGCAGCTCGAGCGCGCAGCGATGTCGAAAACTGACGAGGAACGGCGTGCGGCACTCGCCGATCACATGCGAACGATGCACGCCAACATGATGCTCGGGCGCAGCATGATAATGGCGGCGGCAGACGGCCACCCAGCGATGGAAGGCGCGACGATGGCGCCCGGCACGATGGGAGGCGGGACGATGGGGCCCGGCACGATGGG
>JAAYZF010000230.1 GCA_012514975.1 bacterium | reverse complement strand
CATTTTGACGGGCGGATACTTTCTCGCGGGGTCGGCAGCCTGCTCGTTGATGAGGCGGCGGCCGACGATCTTCTCCGCCTTGTCGTTGTAGGCCTTCGCGAGCGGGAGGGCCCACGCGGGGTCGTTCTGGTAGCGCCAGTGGTCCTCCTCGACGCCGAGCTCGTCGAACACGCACTCCGAGCTCATCATGATGCCGAGGGCGCACTGGGGAATCTGCGCGCCGAATGGGTCTTTGACGGCGATCTCCTGGTCGGCCCAGAACTTGTCGAGATCGACAGGGGCGAGACCGCCATTGGCGCGCGTTTCCTCGAGAAGGCGCTGCGCCTTTTCCTTGTGTGAAGGGGGAGAGATGAACATATGAATTCCGCGTGTAAAGGTCTACTCATTAAGACGCCAACTCAGACGCGGGATGTCATCCCGCGCGCCGAACACCGTTCGGCGTCTACACCGCTTCCGGCTCGTACACCTCCGTCGGGAACGAGGCGCGGATGACTTCGCGTGCCTGCTGCAGATCCCTCAGCTCGCCGAGCGCAACGAGTTGCATGACGATATTGCCGATTGCGGTGCCCTCGACGGGGCCGGCTTCGACGGTGATGCCGCACGCATCCGCGGTCATCTGGTTGAGCAGCCGGTTCTGAATGCCGCCGCCGACCATGTGCAGTTTCGAGAAGCGCTTGCCGCTGGCTGTCGTGAGGTCATCCAGCGTTGCCTTGTACGCCCTGGCGAGGCTTTCGAGTATGCAGCGCTGGATTTCGCCGGGCGAGTGCGGCACGGGCTGGCTGCCTTCGCGGCATGCGGCCTGGATTTCCGCGGGCATGTCATCGGGCGCGTTGAACCGCGGGTCGTTGACGTTGATGAGCGGCCCGCCCGGTGCGGCCTCGCGCGCCATGCGGTCGAGCTCGGCATACGAATACTCCTGGCCGCGTGCCTTCCAGATGCGGGCGCACTCCTGGCAGAGCCACAGGCCGGCAACATTGCGCAGGAAGCGGACCGTGCCGAAGACGCCGCCTTCGTTCGAGTAGTTCGTCGCGAACGCTTCCGGCGTCGTGATGGGCGTTTTCGTCTCGATGCCGATGATTGACCATGTGCCCGAGCTGAGCCACGCCCAGTCGTCACCGGACTGCACGGCAGGGACGGACACGACGGCCGAGCCGGTGTCATGCCCTGCGACGGCGATGGCCTTGATGTCCGTTCCCTCGACGGCGCCGCACACGGTGCCCGGCTCGATGATGTCGCCGAACAGCCCGCGTGGCACGCGCAGCTTCGCGATGATCTCCTCGTCCCATGTGCGCGTGCGCGCGTTGACCATCTGCGATGTCGATGCGATCGTGTATTCGGTTGCACGCTCGCCGGTGAAGAGATAGCGGAAGAATTCGGGGATGAAGAGGAACGCATCGGCAGCCTTGAGTTGCGGCGCCCTGCTCCGTTTGTGCTGGAAGAACTGGAAGAGCGTGTTGAACGGCATGAACTGGATGCCCGTGCGTTCGTAGATGAACTCGGCGCCGAGCTTTTTCGAGCACGCCTTCATGTTTTTCAATGAGAAGTCGCGGTACGCATAAGGGAAACCGAGGAACGTGTCGCCGCGGCCGACGAAGCAGCCGTCGACGCCCCACGTGTCGATGCCCATGGCAGTGATCCGCGCAGTGTTCACCGCTTTCTGCAGGCCCGTCTGCATTTCAGCGAAGAGGCGCTGGACATCCCAGTAGAAATGGCCGCGCATCCTGATCATCTGGTTGGGGAAGCGGTGGGCTTCCTCGATGGAGAGGCGCGCGCCGTCGAACCTGCCGATGAGCGCGCGGCCGCTGCTGGCGCCGAGATCGAATGCGAGGATGTTCATGTGCGAATTCGTGCGTTGGTTACAGGTGTCATGCCATCTGCGCAAGGACTTCAAGCGCTTCCTTCACCGTGACGATCGGTGTCGCACCCGCCAGCTTGAGTGCCAGCAGGTGACGGTCACCGGAGACGAGCATGTGCGCGTGTTCCGACACTGCGAGGTCGATGAACTTCCGGTCAGATCCGTCCGCGCACATAGGATCGGCAAGGGGAGGGATCGGGCAATGGTGAATGAGATTGTGGTAGAAGGCGATGGCTTCATCGGCAGAAATGCCGGCTTCCTGCAGCCTTTCGACGAAAGGCTCCCGTTTCAGCACATCCGCAAGTTCATCCATCATCTCGCCTGTCGCCAAGATGACGCAACCGCCCTGGGTGGCGCGTATGAGCAGCTTCCCAGGCTGGCCGGCCCACAGGAGGCCCGAGACGGCAACATTGGTGTCAACCACGATGCGTGTCATCGCGTTGAGCGCTTTCCGCGGCGAATGCGATGGACGATCTCGTTGATCTCTTCGAGCGAGGGCGTGCGGCGTGACGGCGCCGCGTGTATGCGCTTCAGCCAGTCGACTGGTCCGCTGGCTTCGTCAAGCGGAACAATGCGGAACACGGGACGCGAGTGCGAGATGGCAACAAGGCTCTCGCCGCGCTGAACGCGTTCGACGATCTTGGGAAACTGATGGCGGACGTCGCTTGCTGTTACGGTGTTGTCCATACATTGGGCCTTCATTGCTTGTGACATTTAAATGATACTAGAACATCATCAAAATGTCAATTAGCAGACGCGGACCCTGCCGTCTGCCCGGGTCCGCGGTTGCCAACGGCCGCCGATCCCACACTCCGGAACCGGCGTCTACATCCGTCTGCGGCGTGCGTGTTGACGCGTGTCCGCATGCCTGCACAGCGGCGATCGCCAGCCGGCAGCCGGAACTGCCCTAGCTCAGCATCACCTGGCCGCCCGTGACGGGGATCGCCTGGCCGGTCTCGTATGCCTGCTCGACACAATACACAATCGCGCGCGCAACGTCTTCCGGCATGCACCCGCGGCCCATGGGCACCAGCGACTCGTAGTACTTCTTCACGTCTGCAATCGACTTTGCACCGGGCACTTTGCCGGCGTCGAGGTATTGTTTGAAGAGCCCGGTCTTTTCATCGCTCCAGAGCGGCCCCTCGAAATAGTTGCCCGGGCAGACGGCGTTCACCTTGATCCGGTCCGCCACGAGCTCCTTGGCGAAACTCTGCGTCAGGCCGATCGCGCCGAACTTGCCGCCCGCATACGCGCCGTTGCGGTTGCTGCCTTCGAGGCCGGACTTCGAGTTGACCTGGACGATGTCCATCAACGACCCGCGGCCGTCCGCGTTCTGCGCAGCCATCACGGCACTGGCATGCTTGACGCACAGGAAGTAGCCCGTGTAGTTCACTCGCGTCACAAAGTCGAAATCCGAAAGCGCCATCGTTTTAACCGAGCCTGCGCGCAGCACGCCCGCGTTGGAGACGAACAGGTCGATGCCACCGCACGTCGCGACGATCTGCCCCATCATCGCGGCGACCGACTTCTCGTTCGAGACGTCAACCTGCACGGCGAAGGATGTGAACGAGCCCTGGCGCGCGCAGATGCCTGCCGCAACCGCCTGTGCCCCCGCGAGGTTCATGTCCGCCACAACAACCGTCGCGCCCTCGGCGGCAAGCGTTTCGGCGATGCCCTGGCCAAAGCCCTGCGCGCCGCCCGTGACGACGGCGAGCTTGCCTTCGAGCCGCCCTTTCTTGCGCGCGAGCGAGATGGCCTTGCGATAGCTCTCGAGCTCCCAGTTTTCGACGAAGAGGCGCGTGCGTTTGTCAAGATACCGCGGCCCGCCAAAGGCCTTCGAGAGCTGGACGACCATCGCGCCGTCCTTGGCCATGATCATGGCCGTCATGGCATTCCTAAGGCTGGAGCCGCAGGCGAACACGGCGCCGGGCCGGCTGATGACGAGCGGGCGGTAGCCTTTGGTCTTTGCGAACGCATCGAGGGCC
The DNA here is from genome assembly GCA_012514975.1 of bacterium. Lineage (GTDB taxonomy): Bacteria > Auribacterota > UBA3054 > UBA3054 > JAAYZF01 > JAAYZF01. The sequence continues at coordinate 2,328 of JAAYZF010000230.1, read as the reverse complement.
GCGGGCCTCACTGCTCCGCGATACGGGAACGACTTCGTGTACACGATATGATCCGGCGACAATGGCTCGGGCGCGACGGCGAACGGCGCGGACGACGTCACGGCGATGCGATCACCGTCGCTGGCGAGGATGCGCAGCTTGGGCGCGCAGGCCATGATGGTTTTCCCGTCGAGCCTGCCATACTGGAGCTCCGTTTTCACGCCGGCTTTCCGGTATGCCGCCTGGAAGGTCTTCACGATGCGCGCATAGATGGCATCGATTTCCCCGGGCGTGTCCGCGGCGACGAAGACGCCGTGGTTTTGCAGGAAGACCATCGACGCGTTGCGCTTGTGCTTCTCGCGGTAGAACACCAGTTCCTTTCTTACCGCGGTCGAAAGCATGACCCCGGGGTCGATGAACGGGAGCCAGATGGCGTCGGGGAACAGCGTGCGTCAGACTGCCTCGCCGTTTTTCGCGCACGTCATGCCGTTCACCAGCGCGGGATGCGTGTGCACGACATACCGTTGCTCGAAGGAGTTGTGCATCGGCGCTTCGACTGACGGGCGGCCGGCGTGGCCGGGCATGACGGCGTCCTGGGTGAGCTGCTTTACGATCTGCTCGCGCGCATGCGCCTCGGCCGGATACTTCGCGAGGAACATGCCATCCAGTTTCTGCCGGGACATCGGCAGAAACTGGGAGGGGGTGATCGTCGCGAGCGACGTGCCGCTGGGTTTGATCCACATCGTCTTCCTGTCCTTGCACGACGTGTTGCCGCCGCCGGCAATGACGAACGAGGGGTCGCTGCCATAGCGGTTCGAGAGTTCCGTGATTGTTTCGAGCATGGTGTTCATAGAGAAACAGGCACAGCCGGTCTGGTTATGGTTCTCACGCCGCATACCGGCAGCGGAGAATGCGTCGTTGGTAAATATCATTCGTGCGGCGGAGCCGCACCGCCGAACGCCGTTCGGCGTCTGCACCTGCCGGCGGCGTGCGGCCACGGCAACGCCTTGGCCAGCCTGCCGCTTACGCCCTTGCCATCGCCGGCTGCGTCCGGCCGTAGACTTCGCGTCCGCGTTCCATGAAATACGCAAGGCCCTGCGCGCGGTTGGTGAACCGCAGCGAGCCGTCGGGCCGCACGTAGCCGATGTTTCCGCGCTTGACTTCGGCGGCATGGCCGAGCGCAACGAGCGCGCCGTTGAAGAACGCCGTCTTGAACGGCTCCTCGTTCGAGTACTTGTCCACGAGCGGGCCCGGCGTCTTCGTATTGTGCTCCGTCCCCGTGAAGATCGGCACCTGGAACTCGCCGGCCGTCTTCACAATGTCCAGAATCCGCTCGGGCGTATTGCGGTTCGGGATGACTTCATACGCGAATATCTTGTAGCCCTCAAGACGTTTGAACATGGCCGCAACATCCTCCTCGGCTTCCGTCACCGGATTGCCGAGAATCGGATAGGTAGGTATGGCGCCCATCTCGAGATACAGCTCGACCATGTCGGGCAGCGACTCGAATGCCTCGGTGACTTCCGGCGCGTAGTCGGGGCAGCCTGCCTTGACAAGTTTGCCGCGGAGGAAATCCTGCAGCTTCGCCGCGACGTCCATCGCGGGCGGCTCGGCGCCGCAGAGCTGCGTGAAGAGCGCCCTGGCTTCGCCGTTCCCCTGTGCCAGCACCGATTCGGCCAGGTGCTGGATGACGTGGCGCTCGGTCGTGTTGCCCGCGGGAGTAAGCGCCTCGACTGCCTTCATCGAGAGCGTGACCGGCGCGCCGACCGAAGCGAGGTGCGTGTTGAGATTGCCGACGAGCTGCTCGTTCCGTTTGGTGAGAGCCGCGCGCATACGCTTGAGCACCGCGTCGCCGCGGGAGCCGGGCCTAAGGGCGCGCGTCACGCTCTTTGCCGTAAGATAGCAGCGGCCGGGATTGTTCGGATCATTGACCCGCTTGCCGGCAGTCTGCATCTCGACATCGAGCGCGACGGCCTCCATGCTGAACATCGGGCAGATCGCGTGCGCTGCGCATGCGGCGCGGAACTCGTCGTATCCCGCGATGGTGTAGTGGTCATTGATGCCCAGTATGCCGATGTTCTCGGAGACGGCCTGTTCGACCGCCTGCGCCGGGCTTTCAAAAACGCTGAACGAGTAGTTCGTGTGGATGTGTGTGTTGGTGAGGCAAGGGGTCATGATGATTTGGGATTTGTGATTTCAGATTTCAGATGTGCCGCCGACGCAACTCCCTGCGCGGGCAGGCCACACCATCGTACTCGTCCTCGTCGTCGTACTCGTCCTCGTCGTCGTACTCGTCCTCGTCGTCGTACTCGTCCTCGTCGTCGTACTCGTCCTCGTCGTCGTACTCGT
>JAAYZF010000229.1 GCA_012514975.1 bacterium | reverse complement strand
TCCGGCGCATCGCGGCGTTGGCGCAGGCCGGCCATATGCCCGATATGGCCGGTCTGCCCCGCCTTGCGCTGCATCCAGATTCGAGTGCTCATTCTATCGCTTTTCTGTGAAAGCAGGTACTAGTGTAGCGCAAACACGTCCGGGCGTCAACCTTCCCGCCGGGGTCGTCGCGCGGCGGCCATGGGGACGTCAATGAGCAGCAGTTCCGCGCCGGCAGCGGGCAGGAGATCTATGGCGGGAGTCTCGCTAAGCGCCGCGCCGTCGCGCGCATCGAGCTGCGTGGCGCCAATGCGTGCCGTGCCGGCGATGACGAACACGTACACGCCGTTGCCCGCCGGCGGAGCGTGCCGCACGGGTGTCTCCCGGCTGAACGAGCCGAGGAGGAACCGGGCGCGCTGGTTGATCCACAGCGCCCCGCCGCCTCGCTCGGGCGCGATGATCGTGCGGAGCGTGTCGCGGCGTTCCGCCGCAGCGAACTGCCGCTGTTCGTACCTCGGCGCGATGTCCCGCTGCTCCGGTTCCACCCATATCTGCAACAGCGCCACCGGCTCGTCGCGCAGGGGGTTGTACTCGGCGTGCGTGATGCCCGTTCCCGCGGACATGATCTGTACGTCGCCGGCACTGATGAGCGACGTGTTGCCCAGGTCGTCCCTGTGTTCGAGCGCGCCGGACAGGACGATTGTGACGATTTCCATGTTCTGATGACTGTGCATCTCAAAGCCATGGCCGGGCTGGACAACATCATCGTTCAGCACGCGCAGCGCGCCGAAGCCCATCCGTTCGGCATTGTGGTATTCATCGAAGCTGAACGTGTGCCAACTGAGCAGCCATGGCGCGCGGGTGACGCCGCGCGAGCCGGCCTTGTGGATGGTTGTGTTCATGAGAGCACCTCGTTGAGCCCTTCGGCAAGCGGCGTCCGGGCGCCGTTGGCCTCGAGCGTGCCCGTGACGCCGGCGGGCAGGGTGATGCGGCCTTGCAGCCCGCCGCCCTCGCGCGCGAGGCTGACGGAGATGCTTCCGCGCGGATGAACGAGCGTGCCCGTCGCGGTGTTCAGCGGGCCGAGCGCCGGTCTGACGGAGACCGTGGCGAACCCGAACGACGCGGGCCGGATGCCGAGGATGGTGGCGAAGCAGTGATAGAGCGGCGCGGCGCTCCAGGCATGGCAGTCCGAGCGCGTGGCGCCCCAGCTTTCAGGCGTGGTCCTGAACCCCTGGCCGGGGAGGTCGAACCAGCGGGCCAGGCGGTCGAACAGGACGCCTTCGCATTCCCCGCCGGCCTGATGCAGGGCCTCGAACAGGTAGTGTGTGAAATAGATGTTTGCCCGCGTCAGGCCGGGCGCTGACGCGAGGCCGCGGGCGACGCGGCCGCGTGTCTCCTCATCGAGCGCGCCGCCGAGAAGGGCAAGGCACTGCGAATGCTCGGAGAACGCGCGCCGGGCAGGATCGTCCGCGAAGAGTCCGCGGCCCTCATCCCAGAACACGGCGCGCATGACGCTGACAAGCTCGTTGCGCAGCCGCAGTGCGCGCGCGGCGAGCTCCGGCCCGCCGGTGAACGCCTCGAGATCGCTCATGCAGGAAAGCGCGAGCGCAAGGTGCCAGTTGATCACGCCGCTGATGCCGCCGCGCGTGCCGCCCGGTGGGATGCCATCGCGCCATCCCTCGGCCACGTCGACGTAGTTCCAGCCATGCGGGCTGACGAGCAGGCCGTCCTCATTGCGCTGGTCGAGGAAGATGTCGAGCACGGCGCGCGCGCCGGGCATGAGCGTCCTGACAAACGCCTCGTCGCCGCGCCACAGGGCATAGTCGTGGATCATCGCGAGCCAGAGCAGGGAGAACGTGGGGATGATCTGCCCGCTGTTGGCCGGGTGGTTTGACGTGGTGATGCGCGTGGGATTGGCGCGCGAGGAATCGAACATGCGGAGCGCCTTGCGCGGGAGGCGCGCGTCGCGCGTGACGGCATGGGTGATCAGCGCCTGGATGCGCGTGTCGCCGATGTACATGAGCTGTTCGTAGTACGGGCAGTCCATGTAGGTCTCGTGGGCGCACATGCGCGCCGTGCGGACACAGAGCGGCAGGAGCCGGTCGAAGCGCTTGTCATCGCAGGCGAACGCGCTTTCCGTTTCGTACGGGTATCCCGTCTCCGTCACCCTGAACTCCTCGATGACAAGAGGGGTGGCGGCAGTCTGCGCCGTGAGCTCGATGTAGCGCCCGGCGTGCCACCAGAGCGTGTCGAACGCGCGGTGTGCGCCGCCGTCGGGCCTGAACGTGTCGCCAATGCCGATGAAGCACTTGCCGTCCACATCATCGCGGTTGTCCTTTTTCCACCCGTCGGTCGTCGGTGCGGCAAAGAGCGACTCGGCCCAGCGAACGCGAATGACGCTGCCCGCGCCGCCCGTGACGATGAGCGCGGGGTAGGCGCAGACATAGTCGCCGCAGTCGATGATGACGCGCCGTGCGGTGCGCGCGGGGACGGTGAGCGCCGTGCCGCGCAGAAGCGCCGTCCATGCCGCGTGCTCGCCCGCGAGGTCCGCGCGGGGATCGAGCGGCCCGGCGCCCGCGTCAAACGCAGCCGGTTGCGCGACGTGGCGCACCACGCACCCTTCATGCGGCGTGGACACCTGCGGCGGCAGTGTGGCGGGCTGCATGAGGTGGATCGGGCTCGATGCATAGAGGTTGAAGCCGTTCGTCCCTTTCTGGCGCGTGACGGCGTTGCGCCAGCCGCTTCCGCCGCCCGTCTCGAATCCCCAGGGGAAGCGCGCGCCGTCGATGTCAACCTTTGCGCCCGTGCCGCTGCCTGCCGTGCTGACGAAGCGATAGCCATCGAGCCTCTTCGCCTCCCACGGCGCGACGCCCGTGCCGAGCAGCCTGATGAACGCATCGCCTTCAGGCGCGAAGATGAATCCGGGATACACGCTGATCTGCGCCCAGGGGGCGTGATCGAGCGACCATGTGCGCGCGACGAGCACATGAGCGCCGGCGTCGAGCTCGAAGTCGTACGATTCGTAGAACCAGTTGGCCCGGTCGCCCCGCTCGCTCCCGCGGCCGATGCGCGCGCCGTCGAGGAACAGCTCGTACCGCTGGTCTGCGCTGACGTGCGCGCGGAACGTCACCGCCGCATCGAGTGAGAACGCGCGGCGGTACGCCGTGACGAACGGCGGCGCGCCCGCGTCCGGGCAGCTCACCCAGGCGCACGGCCACTGCGTGTGCGCGTGAAAGCCGCAGATCGTGTAATCGTCCGGGTACGGATGAGCAGTGATGACAACCGGCTGAGCAGGCATGTGCGTGCCTCGCACTGGTTAGGTGGAGTAATGCTACCACAAAGCCCTGCAACTGTCAAAAGGCGGAGCGGAACAGAGTCACGGATACCGATCTCCACAGCTCCAGAATCCTTTGACTGTGCTGAAACTGTATCGGTCGCTTGGGAGTGCCGGGCATGAGTTGAGCCACGAGGTCCTCGAGAAGCTGAACAGGGATGAAAGAAGGGGCTGGGAGTTTCTGTCCACAAAGACAACCTTCACGCGGGCGGAATACGAACGTCACATGCATGTTGACACGCGCAAGGCGCAACGTCAGTTGAAGCGCTTTGTGGAACTGGGCTTGGTGCGGCCAGCCGGTGCCGGCCGGACTACGAAGTACGATGTCATGCGTCCATGACAAGAGTGTGGTGTTGCTCAAGATGCGTCTGATGAAGCAACGAACCTCCCAATGCGACACCATTGGCGACAATGTGTCGTGATTCTGCTGTTTCTATGTGCGGAAAGGAGAAACGCGACAGTTTTCGCGACAAAGTGTCGCGATTCCGACCGGCAGCATGGGTGACCCCGGCAGCATCGCGTGATCCGTGCCACGGTCGATACTCGTGACGCGGTCCGCCCGCTTCCACACTGCCGTAACGGGGCGGGTATGTCCCTCCGGCCTTGTGCTTTCGCCCGCGGGTGTTTTATGGTATACTTTTCCGTATGAGCGCGCGAATCCTTCTCTTCTGCATGGCCGCCCTCTCCGCCTTTGCCCGCGTCGAGACGCCCGGGCAGCAGGCGCTGTCGAATGTCAACGAGACCGTGGCGCTCGCCGACCAGCAGGTGAATGCGGGCAACTATGCGGACGGCATCGTGCTCTACGACCAGGCGCTCGATGCGCTTACGAGCCTGATGAAGGGCGGGTACGTCGACCCGGAGCAGCAGCGCCCGCTTCTCGTCACGATCCGCAACAAGCGGGACGCACAGGTGCCGATGGCACGGCGCGCGGATTTCAAGAATCTGTACAAGGCGTACCAGGCAGCCCGCGTGTCGTTCGTCACCGCGATGAACGCAACCAGCGTGTTCAACATGAACATCGCGCTGACGCACGCGGACCGCCTGCTTGACACGCTGCTCGGCATCTACCCGCGCGGTGAACGGCCGGTCGATCTGCCAAGCGTCCAGGATACGTACGACCTCCACACCGTCTACGCGCAGGCGCTGCAGGCGGAGCGGGCCGCGTGGCAGCAGCAGCTCGCGCCCACCGGGCCGCAGCGGGACGTGCTTTCCGACCTGCTGTCGGCCACGTCACTCGCCGTGCACATCCGCATGCTCGACCGCGCCGAGCAGTCGGCCATACCCGACGTGACGCTCCAATGGCTGCACAAAGTGTACGCGGGGCTCGTGCAGCAGGAGCCCTGCACGTTCGCCTTCTGGTACGGGCTGGGCAACAGCGCGCAACTGCTCGGGTGGACCAACGTGGCGAACAGCGCATGGCACGATGCGCTCGAGTTCTTCCCCGATTCGCTCTATGTGCACTACCATCTGGCCCGCACGTGCGGCGCGAGCAGCAACGAGTCCGCGCGCGCGATCGTGCACCTGCGCTGGGTGATCGCGAATGCGCAGAATCCCCTGTGGCGCGCCAAGGGCTACCACCAGCTCGCCGAGAGATCACTCCGCATGGGCAACTACCCGAGTGCGGAGCAGCAGGCGCGCCTCGCCGCGGAGATCGCCGAAGACGGGGGCTCGGCCGAGGGCGGGGCACTGTACATCGAGGCGCGGCGCACGCAGGCTGAGGCACTGTTCGAGCAGGGGAATGACCAGGGGGCCATCGACGCGCTCTCCGGCGCCGTCGCCTCCTCGGGCGGCAATCCCGCGACGAAAATCCACCTTGCCGCGCTCATCGAACGCATTGCAAGCACCGGCCCCGAGGTCGACGCGCCGCGCGCGGAGGAAGCCGTCAGGCTCTACGATGAAATCCAGCGCGCCGAGCCGTCCAATGCTGTTGTCCGCGTGCGCAAGGCGTACCTCTGCTGGGCAATGGGCAACACCGTGCGCGCGCAGCGTGAAGCCCTCGAACAAATCCGCCTGTATCCGCGCACGGCGAGCGCGATGGCCATCCTCGGCCATGCCTACCTGAAGAATGGCGACACGAACACCGCGTGCGTCTTCTACCGCAAGGCGCTCGATATCGATCCCCTGAACGAGAGCGCCACGCGCGCGCTCAACCGGATCGAGGGCATCGAGGTGCCAAACCTCCTGGAATGACTGTCGCAATCGATCCGCCGCGCAGCATACACCAATGCTTCCCCGTTCGATGCTCCAGTCCCTTGCCCGCGAGGCGGGCGTACCGCTCTGCGGCGCCGCGGCAGTGGCGGCCGATGGGCGCGCGGCGACGGCGGTTTCCTTGCACCTCCATCCATACGATCCTGACACTGCGGCGTTTCTGCCGTGGCTGGAGCGCACGCGCGTGATGCGGAGCGACATCCGCACCTTCCTGCCCGGCGCGCGCAGCGTGGTCGCGTGCGCCTTTCCCTACGCGTCGCGCATGGCAGGGCATACGGGCGTGGTCGCGCGCTATGCATGCGGGGAAGATTATCACACTGCGGCGGCTCGGCGGCTCGGGTGCTTCGCCGCGCTGCTTTCAGCGGCGTGCGGCGGCGTGGCGACGAGGTGGTGCAGTGACACCAGTCCCGTATCAGAGCGATACTGGGCCGCCGCGGCCGGCATCGGCTGGACAGGCCGCAACGGCTGCCTCATCACGGCACCGTTCGGCTCGTGGGTCGTGCTCGGCATCGTCGCCACGGCTGCGGCCATCGAGCCCGCGCCGCCTGTCCATCACGGTTGCGGCGACTGCCATGCCTGCATCACCGCCTGCCCGACAGGCGCGCTCGAGCCGGGCGGAATGTGCCGCATAGGCCGCTGCATCTCGTTCTGGACGGTCGAGGCCCGCACGGCGATCCCGCCCGGCATCCGCGAACGGATGGGCGACAGCAGGTTCGGCTGCGACCGCTGTCAGGCAGTCTGCCCGTTCAATGAAGCCGACTGCGGCGCGGCCCGGCTGTTCGAGCCTGACGGGCGGATCGTGGCGATGGATGCCGGCCTCTATGAACAATGTTCGAGCGGGGAATTCCTGGGGATGTTCCGCGGGACGGCGGTCGCGCGCTCAGTCAACCGCGGCGCTCGGGTAGTAGAGCACGGCGATGCGCCCCTCGCCCCAGACGCGTGAGCCCGGCGCCTGGGCGGCGAGCACGGCGGCGATATTTGTCCGCGCCGTTTCCGCTGCCGCGCCTGCGGGATACTCCGCGGCGAAGAGGGTCATGTGCTTCCCATTGGCATACAGGTACATGCAGGCGTACCGCGTCGCGTCCGACAGGCCGAGCTGGCCGGCAAATCCGGGCTGCACCCAGCGTGCCGCGGTGAGCATGCTTCTGCCGTAGCGCACGAGGGGATTGCGTTCGGTGGTGACGCCCAGGGTCGGCAGGAGCGATGCCAGCGCCGGCGGCTTGCCCGGCGGGAACCGGAGGGAGACGTCGGCGAGGAAATCGGCAAGCGCGTCCTCGGCAATGCCCCCGCGGGCAGGCTGTGCCCGGATGATCCGCTCGCCGCGCAGCGCCACCATGACCACGCCCATCCTGAACGCCGCATCCCCGGCGTCAATCTTCACAGGCTCCGCCGGCGCCAGGTACGAGAACATCCCGTATGCATCGTCTGTCGAGGCGAAGCGATAGACGCGGACTGAGACGGTGACCTCCGTGTTCGTGTCGCGATAGACGTCGTCCTCGATGCTGACGAGCGGGTATTCCTGCCTGAGCAGCTCCGGGCGGTCGGATTTCGCGGCGGCGATCTGCCTGCCGTGCGAATGGAATGAGCGCCCGGTGCGCTGCCATCTGCCGCCCGCGAGCGCTTCCGGCAGCTCCGCGCCGCCGCAGCCTGCAAGAAGAAGGCACGCTGCCGCCGCGAGCATGCGCGTGTGTGCGTGCAGACGGTTCATCGGCGCACTGCGAGATTGACGAGGACGAGGAAGGCGATGACCGCAAGCACCATCAGGGCGACAAGCACGAGCGGCACGACGAATATGTCCGCGGGGCGCGCCTCGGTGAATTCGTGCGCGCATCTGGGGCATCGGTAGCGCGCGGACGGCTTCACTCCGGGCGGCTTGAACAGATTGGTCAGAAATGACACAACACGCCTCCCACGAAGATCGACGCCAGGATCGATCTCGATGAGCGTGACCTCCTCGCCGCAGCCGGGACAGCGCCGCTTCTGCACGGCGGGCGCGGACTGCGTTGGCGCAACGGCTGTATGATGATCGTTCATGGCGCAACACCCAACAGGTGATCGGCTAATGAATCCCAGACGGCATCGGGAGGATTGTGCGGCACATGCGCCAGCAGCGGCGCGGATGCGCACCGGGCAGCAAGGGCGGGATTGCTCGCCTGCGGTTCATCGCCGGACACGGGCGCCGCATCGTTGAACACGACTCCGCGCACGGCGATGCCGCGTGCGCGGCACGCATCCACCGTCAGCCACGTGTGGTTGATCGTGCCCAACGTCCGCCGCGCCACCACCACCGCCTCCGCCGCGATGTCCGCCAGGAAATCCCGCATCGAGTACATGCCGTCCCCGTCGGCGCACAACGGCACCATCACACCGCCCGCGCCCTCGACAATGAGGACGTCATGGCGCTGGCGAAGCACGTCGAACGCGGCAACGCAGCGGTCGATGGCAATCGGCGCTCCCGCCAGCTCGGCCGCGCGGTACGGCGCGAGCGGCTGCGTGAAGAAGCATGGGTTCACCTCTTCCGCGCGGTCACCGCACGCGCTTGCCGCCGTGAGCTGGTCGACGTCCGAGCGGTCGCCCGTGCAGAACGGTTTGAACACGCCGACATCAATGCCGCGATGCCGCATCGCGCGCGCGATGCCGCACGCGACGAAGGTCTTTCCAACGCCGGTGTCGGTGGCTGTGATGGCAAGGACGGGCATGGGGGAGTGGGGGATACGATTTCAGATTTGAGATTTCAGATTTCAGATTTGGAGATGGATGGATGACGGTCTCACGTCCAAGCTCTCCAGTTTCCAGTTTCCAGCTCCAGACGCCGAATGCCAAATGTCAAATGTCAAATGTCAAATGATAAATGATAAATGATAAATGATTAGTCCTAGCCTCTTCTTCCAAACCGTTTTTCGAGCTCGTCATACGGAATGACGATCATGGTGGGCCTGCCATGGGGGCATGTCCACGGTGTCTGCGTTTCGAGCAATTCGTCCACGAGGCGCTGCATTTCCTGCGCGCCGAGCGTCTGGTTGAACTTGACGCTGCCGCGGCAGACGAGCACGAGAGCGAGCTTGCGCCGGATGTCCTCGACGCGGGTCGAGGTGTTTGACTGGAGGAAATCCGCGGCGATGTCTTCGAGGAGGCATTCAAGCGCGCCGGTGTCGAGATAGGCGGGCACGGCGTCGATCTTGAACGTCTCGGCGCCGAACTCATCGATTGAGAATCCCGCCGCCCGCAGGTCATCAAGCCGCTCGCGGATGACGGCGGCGCGGCCCGCGGCCAACCGCGCCGTCACGGGCAGGAGGAGCGCCTGCTGCGGTGCGTTGCGTTCAGCCATCGCCTTGACCGCGCGGTCATAGTTGATGCGCTCGTGGGCGGCGTGCTGGTCGACGACCACGATGCCATTGCGCGCGCCGGCAAGCTCGGCGATCAGGTACGCGTCGCCCGCCTGGCCGATGCACCTGATATGATCGGGCTGCGCGGCCGGATGGGGCTGCGTCGCGTGGTGTGCGGGCGCGGCGGGCGCTGCCGCCGCATCCGGGCCGGCGGGTGAGGCGGGCTGCTGAGTCTGCGGCTGTTGTTCGCGGCCGTACAGGCGTTTCCACTCATCGACGGTAAGGCGCGTGTTCCACGGCGCGCCGGGTTGGGAAGGCCTGGGCAGTGCGGTCGCGGCGGTGCCGGCGGGCTCGGCCGGTGCGGCGCCCTGCCGTGGCGCTGCATCCCCGGGTGCGACAGCCACGAGTGGCGCGCCGCTGCCCGTCTTGAGCGCGTTCATCACGGCGACGCTGATCGCGCTCTGCACGGCGAATTCCCTGCCGAACCGCACCTCGCGCTTCGCAGGATGAATGTTGACATCCACGTCATGCGGGTCGACCTGGAGAAAGAGAAACGAATACGGATAGCGGTCGGCGGCCAGCAACGTGCCATACGCGCGCTTCACCAGCGGCGCGAGCCACGTGCACATGACGGGCCTGCGGTTCACGAACAGGTACAGCTCCTGCCGCGTCATCACCGTCCGCGACCATGTCGACGTGAAGCCCGTGACGCGGCATTGCTCGTGCTCGTGCGCGACGGGCAGGAGGTCCTTCACGAGATCCCCGCCGCGCAGTTGGGCAAGGCGCGTGCCGAGCGCATCGAGGAAGGGCGTGTCATTGCTCTGGGGTGGAAGATCGAAGTGGACGTTGCCGTCAACGTGATACGCGAAGCCCACGTGCGGCCATGCGAGCGCGATTCCATGGACGAAGCGGCCGATGTGGCTCAGCTCCGTCGCGGTCGTCTTCAGGAATTTTGCGCGCGCCGGCACGCAGTAGAACAGGTTCTTCACGGCGACCGTCGTGCCTGGCGGGCGGCCGGCGTCGGTGACGGCGAGGTCGTGCCCGCCGTCGATGGATACGCGGGTGCCCTTTCCCGTCTCGCGGTCGCAGGTGACGAGCTCGAAATGCGAGACGGCGGCGATGCTCGGCAGCGCCTCGCCGCGGAAGCCGAGCGTGGTGATCGCGTCAATGTCGCGTGCAGAGCTGATCTTGCTCGTGGCATGGCGCTGCACGGCACGCTCCGCGTCGGCCCGGCTCATCCCCGTGCCGTCATCCGCCACGCGGACAAGCTGGCGGCCGCCGGCGGCGATCTCGATCACGATGCGGCGCGCATCCGCATCGAGCGCGTTCTCGACCAGTTCCTTGACGACCGCGGCCGGTCGCTCGACCACTTCGCCCGCGGCGATCTTGTTCGCCACGTCGGCCGCCAGTACGGACACATGTGCGCGTGCAGTGCTCATCACTGTTGATAGTATAGTCAAAACAGCGGGCAAGGGCAAGCGTGCCGCAGCCGGTTCCGGCGGCCACTTCCTGCTAGTCGCCGGAGGCGGGGGAGCGCTGACGCACCGCGTGCGCCTCCCCGGCGGTGGCATACAGCGCGCGCAAGGCCGCCGCGTTCACCGCGTCGCTCGCCTCGTCGTCCTTCGGCGTCTCGAGTATCCAGGGAAGCGAACGGAAGAGCGGCAACGCCATCAGGTTCGCAAAGCCGGCAAGCCCGATCGTTCCCTTGCCGATGTGCGCATGATGGTCGCGATGCGAGCCGCACGGCGTCGCCGAATCGTTTGCATGGATGACGCAGAGCTGCCTTGCGCCGATTGTGGCGCGGATATCCCTGGCGAGTC
>JAAYZF010000228.1 GCA_012514975.1 bacterium | reverse complement strand
GCGCACACCGACTGTCCGTCAACCCGCCGCCGTGTGCCGCCATTAAATTCTTTGGCGGCACGCCGTTCATGCCGCCAAAGAATTTCCTCCACGCCGCGCTCACTCGCCGTCCGTTGCAGCGCCGCCGCCCGCCGCGCTCACTCACCGTCCGTTCCCCTGCCGCACCTCAGACACTGCAGCATCGAGGAAATTGTTCGAGGGCGCTGGACGACGCACCCTCAAACAATTTTATGGCGGCACTCGGCACCATATGAACGGACAGCGCATTCATCATAATTAATCAGTCGGACGGCATGCAAGGGCCGAACCCTCGTCAGCTCAACCGTCTTAAGCGCACACCGACTGTCCGTCAACCCGCCGCCGTGTGCCGCCATTAAATTCTTTGGCGGCACGCCGTTCATGCCGCCAAAGAATTTCCTCCACGCCGCGCACACTCACCGTCCGTTGCAGCGCCGCCGCCCGCCGCCGCGCTCACTCACCGTCCGTGCCCCTGCCGCCGCACGACGCCGCACGCTCCGCCACGATCCGCTGCAAAGGCTTCTCAACAATGAACCGACGCACACCAAGCGATGCCGGCAGCCGCTCCGCAAGCAACGGCCCGATCACCGAGCCGGTCGATGCATAGCGCCCGGAAAAGGCAAGCGCATCAGCGCCGCCCATCGCGGCAATCGCCGCCCCGCACGCCATGAGCATCCTGTAGAGCATCACGTCCCGCGCGAAAAGCATCGCATCGCTCGAACCGGCGCACACCGCGGGCAACGTCGCCGGCCGGCCGCACAGGCCCGCCAGCCCGCTGCGCCTTGTCAGCATTTCGTTGATCCGCTCAGGCCCCCAGCCCTGTTCGCCTGCCAGCATCAGCGCGATCGTCGGGTCGAGTTCGCCGCAGGTCGTTTCGCCTGGAAGGCCCTCGAGCGGAGTCGCGCCGCCGGTGACCATGACAGGCTGCATGCCGATGACCGCGGCGAGTTCAGGATGCGGTTCGAGGCAGAGGGATATGGTACGGCAGGGCCCGCCCGCGCCGTTCACGCGCATGGTGCACGCGGCAAACGCGCATGCTTCCTGGTGATGAAGGCCGTTGAACCCGTAACGGCGCAGGCCGGGCATGCCCGCCGTGCGCGCGTCAATGGCGTAGCTGCTCTCGCGCTCCGGCAGCCCGGTGAAAAACGCCGTGTCGGCAACCACCGCCACAGGCACACCGTCAAGGCATGCGCGCAGGCATCCCAGCAGCGTGATCGCCGGCGGAAGATGGAGCGGCGCTTCAGGCACCAGCGCGGCCAGCGACGATACGAGCGCCCCGGTGAGCAGCGCCGGCGCGCGCAGCACAGCCCCGCCGTACGCGATCCGCACAGCCACCAGGTCAATTGCTCCAGCCGGCCAGGCGTTGTTCCTGCTGCCGGACACATGCATCAGAATCGCCGTCAGCGCATCCATGCACCGGTCGTCGTTGCGGTAGTCGTCAATGCAGCCCTCATACAGCGGCATGTCAACCGCGGCGTCGTAGTACCAGTATTCCAGCGCAGTCACGCCAGGGTTGAGTACAAGCGTCTTCATGTGACCTCCCTCAGGCCCGCATGCGGCCGAGCACACGGCTCGTGTTCCGCGCGATGGCCAGTTCCTCGTTGGTGAGAATGACCAGGATGCGCACGGCGCTGTCCGCTGCCGCAATGTCGGCCGGCAAGGTTGACGCGTTCGCGTTCTTCGCCGCGTCGATGCGCACGCCAAACGGTTCGAGCCCGGCGCACACCGCCCAGCGCACCAGCGGCACCGTTTCACCGATCGTATCCGTAAAGATGATCGCGCGCGCATCGCCGGTCACTGCGAGATACGAGCCCAGGTACTTGCGCAGGCGCCACAGATAGACGTCGGCGGTGTGCCGCGCCCTGCCGTCCACTTCGCCCCCTGCGCCGGCGGGGAAGATGTCGCGGATGTCCGCGCTGAATCCTGACAGGCCAAGCACGCCGCTCTTCCTGTTCAGCAGCGCCTCGACCGCGCCGCCGTCTCCTTCGAGCAGCGTGACCAGCCGCAGCGTCACGGCCGGGTCGATGTCGCCGCAGCGCGTGCTCATCACAAGGCCCGGCAGGGGCGAGTACCCCATGGTGTTGTCCACCGATTCGCCGTTGCGGATCGCGCACAGGCTCGCCCCGCCGCTCCCAAGGTGGCAGCTCACCGCCGTCAGGGCGCTCATCGGCATCCCAAGCATCTTCGCCGCCTCTTCCGCGACGTATTGGTGGCTCGTGCCGTGGAAACCGTATTTGCGGATGCCGTACCGCTGCACGATGTCCTGCGGCAATGCATAGGCCGACGCGTACGCCGGCATCGTGCTGTGGAACGCCGTGTCAAACACCAGCACCTGCGGCAGCGCCGGATACCGCGCAAGGCACGCGTCCACAAGCGCGATTGCCGGCGGATTGTGGATCGGGGCAAGGTGGTTGAGGCCGCGCAACTCGTCGACAACGGCCGCGGTTGCCATAACGCTCGCCGTGAACCGGCTGCCGCCGTGCACCACGCGGTGGCCCACCGCGTCGGGCATCAGCTCCTCGTGCTCCAGCAGGCGCATCACCTCGGCAAACGCGCCCGCATGGTCCGCCATCGGCACGGCAAGGGTTTCCGTCCCGCCCTTCATCCGGCGGACGATGCACGACGGCTTCGCCGTGGGCGGCCCGATGCGCTGGGCTTCGCCGCCCGCGAGCTCGCGCTCGCCGTCCATCTCGATCACCCGGTACTTCAGCGATGAACTGCCGCAGTTGAACACCAGTATCTTCACTCCCATCTCCTCGTGCACTGTGACCCGCGGCGCTTATATGTCGTCGGACGTCCAGCCACACACCGGGATGCCCACCAGGCTGTGCACGATCGCCGCGGTGCCGTAGACTGCATCATGCATCCTGTCGAGCTCGACGTACTCGCCCGGCTGGTGCGCCAGATCCTCCTCTCCCGGGCCGAAACCGATAGTGGGAATGGAGAAATCGCTCACAAGCACGCTGCCCGCCGTCCCCATGCCAAGCCGCCCGAGACGCCATTTGCCCGGCCGGCTTTCCATTCCCGCCGCGGCCAGCGCATGGCGGGCCCGCTCCATCACCGGGCTGAACGGGTCGGTGGTCCATGCGTTCACCGCGTTGCGCACGCACGTCGCGCGCGTCGTGTAAAGCTCCTGCCGCGCTTCAGTCACTGCCACGGATACGTTCACCGTGCCTGCGTGCTGCGTTGCAAGGCCGGCATCGTGCTTGACTTTGTTCACGAGATCAACGACCGCCACCGCCTCGGGCACGCGGCATGACATGAGTATGGACGCGCGCCGCATGCCGTTGTCGTTCAGCAGGAACGGCCGGCACACCCTCATCTGCTCCGCCCCGCGCCGCGCCGCCGCGGCATCCAGATCGTCCGCGATCGCTTCAGCCGCGTCGTCCACCAGGAACGGATTCGCCCCCTCGACGCGCACCTCGAGCTCCGCCCAGCCGTCATGGCCATAGTAAAGCCCCAGCCCCGTCGGCTCGCCCAACACGGCGAACGAAGGCGTGATCGCCGCCTTCGGCAGCGTGTGCTCGATCAGGCCGCGCACGCCGATGCTCCGCCCGTTCTCCTCGGCCACCGTCGCCGCGACAACAAGCGTCCCGCGCAACGGCAGCAGGCTCCGCTTCAGCAGCGCCCCCGCAAACACCTGCGCCGCAAGCCCGCCCTTGCAGTCCGACGCGCCAAGGCCGTACAGCTTCCCCGCGCGTATCGTCCCCGGCGCCGGTATTCCCGCGTCAGAGGCCGCATCGCCCGGGCTCACCGTGTCCATGTGGCTGACGAGCAGCACCGCCGGCTCGAGTTCGCTGCCGTGCATGATGCCGACGACGTTGCCGAACTCGTCGGTAAAGACGTTGTCGTAACCCGCCACGCGCATCTGGTCATGTACTTTCACCGCCACGCGCTTCTCGTCGAGGCTGACGCTCGGCGTGGCGACAAGGTCCTGGGCGAAGCGTATGAGCGGCTGCTTCAGCCCGCCGTTCTTCTGCTTGAGTATGGTATGCATCGTGAACTCCTTTCGGTCATGTTACGTGAGGAGAAAGGCACGCGCCGTGCCATGCCGGCATCCTCGCGGGTTCCGGCTGTTCTTTTCATTTTGACTATTTCATTCAGACATGCTATAATTCCATTATGAAAGCTTCCGATCTACGCCTCGACGAGCTCGTCCAGTTCTATGAGGGCAACCTCAGCCTCAAAAACCGCCGGCTCGTCCTCCATGACATCCATGCCTTCGCACAGTTCCGCAAGGATATGCTCGACATGGTCGGCCCGGACAACGCGCGCCGCATCCTCACCCGCTTCGGCTTCTACTGGGGCCAGGCCGATGCGGCTGCAATGAAACGCGTCTTCGTCTGGGAAACCCTCAGGGAATGGATCAAGGCCGGGCCGCGCCTGCAGACCCTCCAGGGCGTCGCACGCGCAGGCATCAAATCGCTTTCCGTGGATGACGCCGGCGGGCACTTCTCAATGGAGGTCGTCTGGCATAACTCGGGCGAGGCGGCCGAGCATCTCGATGCCATCGGCCCCTCGCGCGAGCCCGTCTGCTGGATGCTCGCCGGCTATCTCAGCGGCTATGCTACCTTCTGCTGCGGCCACAACATCTACTTCGTCGAGCAACAGTGCAGCGCCCAGGGCCTCCCCGCCTGTATCGCCGTCGGCAAAGACCAGGAATCGTGGGGTGCGGCTCTGAACAGGCATCTCCCCTATTTCAAAGCCGAGGATATCAAGGGCAGAATCCTCTCGCTCACCGCCGAGTTGAAACGCACAACGCGCGAGCTCGAGGAACAACGCAGAAAACTCGAGGCAATCACCCAGGACTCCGCGCCCGAGTTCCTCGAAGTCCACAGCGCCTCGTTCCGCAAGACCATAGACCTCGCCACCCGCGTCGCGCGGTTCGACTCGGAAGTGCTCGTCACCGGCGAGACAGGCGTCGGCAAGGAGGTCCTCGCCCGGTATGTCCACCGCCAGTCCCGCCGCGCCGCGGGGCCGTTCATCGCGATCAACTGCGGCGCCGTGCCCGAGTCGCTGCTCGAAAGCGAGCTCTTCGGCCACAAGGCGGGCGCGTTCACCGGCGCCACAGGCGACCGTGAGGGGCTGTTCGAGCAGGCTGTCGGCGGTACGCTCTTCCTCGACGAGATTGGCGAGATCACGCCGGCGATCCAGGTGAAGCTCCTGCGCGTGCTGCAGGACATGGAGCTGCGCCGCGTCGGCGAGAACAGATCCCGCAAGATCAATGCGCGCGTCATCGCCGCCACCAACCGCGATCTCCCCAAGGCGATCAGGCAGGGCGTGTTCCGGCAGGACCTGTTCTACCGCCTCGGCGTCGTCGAGCTGCGCGTGCCGCCGCTGCGCGAGCGGCGCGACGACATCCTCCCCCTGGCACGGCATTTCGCCGCCCATTTCGCCCGCCGCTTCGACATTCCCCGCCTGCGCCTCGATGCAACCTGCCTCCCCGCCCTGCTCAATTACCCGTGGCCCGGTAATGTCCGCGAGCTCGAGAACGCCGTCGAGCATGCCGCCGTCATGTCGCACGAGGGGCTCATCATGCCTGACCATCTGCCCGCCGCAATCACCCGGCCCGGCGACGCTGGTGCGCCAGTGCTCGCCGATACGACACGCTCACTCGCCGACGTCGAGCGCGCGTACATCAACGCAGTCCTCCAGTCCGTCAACGGCAACCGCACCCGCGCCGCCGCCATCCTCGGCATCGGCCAGACCACCCTCTGGCGGAAGCTGAAAGCATAGTGTTCGTGGGTTGCGCGGTGGCAACAAGTGCGCAACGAAGAGGAAATTGCTCGAAGGCGCTGGGCAGGGCGCCTTCGAGCAATTATGCTTGGGCGCACCGCGGCGTCTGGACGGACAGCGCCGGATCGTGGGATTGCATGCGCCCAAAGGCCGTGCGGAATGCCGTCAGCGCACACTCACCGTCCGTCCAGGCGCTGCCCTGTGCCGCCGTTAAATTCTTCGGCGGCAGAGCCGTCCCTGCCGCAGAAGAATTTCCTAGATGCCGTACCGCCCGCACTCGCAACGCATCCCGCCCCTGCAAGATTCTGTCGCAAACCCCGTATACCTTGCGTGAATTCACTGTCCGTTCAGTCGCTGCCGTGTGCCGCCACAAAGTTCTTCGGCGGCACACCTGCCCCCGCCGCCGAAGAACTTCCTCGGTGCCGCACCACGCGTCTAACCGAAACCATGCAATGCCATGATCCTCGTCGATGATCGCGAACGCGCGTCAGGCATCTGCGACCGTCTCACCGCGCTCAAGGTCGAGCACCGTGTCACGCATCTTCCGACCGCCGACTACGTCATCGACGGCCGCATTCTCGTCGAGCGGAAGACGACGCGGGATTTCATGGTAAGCTTGCATGACGGCCGGCTCTTCCAGCAGGCAACACGCCTGCGCGCTGACTGCCGGCGTGCCATCATGATTGTCGAGGGCCCCTCGCTGCCCGGCAGACCGGGCGTGCGAGGCGCATTGTGCTGCCTCGCCGTGAAATGGTACATCCCCGTGCTCCGTGCCGCCGATCTTGCCGGCACCGCCTGGCTGCTCGCGCGCATGGCTGGGTATGACTCATATCGTGTGCAGCCTTTCTGCGGCTATCACTATCGGGCCAAGGGCGCCACACTCAATGTGCATGAACGCGTGCTCTGCGAGATTCATGGCATCGGCCCCGAGAGAGCGCGAAGACTTCTCGAACGGTTCGGCACCGCTGTTGCCGTGCTGAACGCCTCGTTGCCTGATCTGCTCGCCGTGCACGGCATTGGCAGGTCGGCAGCAGGATCGCTGCAGGAACTGAGGCTGCCGTCCGTCACAGCGCTCAGGAACGGCGCCAAGGAATCTGGCCAGGAACAGTAGACACTGCAGCATCGAGGAAATTGTTCGAGGGCGCTGGACGACGCACCCTCAAACAATTTTATGGCGGCACTCAGCACCATATGAACGGACAGCGCATTCATCGTAAGTAATCAGTCGGACGGCATGCAAGGGTCGAACCCTCGTCAGCTCAACCGTCTTAAGCGCACACCGACTGTCCGTCAACCCGCCGCCGTGTGCCGCCATTAAATTCTTTGGCGGCACGCCGTTCATACCGCCAAAGAATTTCCTCCACGCCGCGCACACTCACCGTCCGTTGCAGCGCCGCCGCCCGATGTCGTGCCTCGCATGCTTCTATCGATTGTAAAACCTGTGCACCCGCTCGAGAAACCGCTCGAGCAGATACGCGTACTTCGGGTACTCGACCAGGAAGGCGTCATGGCCGTAGGCGCTTTCGATCTCGTGAAACTCGACATCGCGGCCCGCCTTGCGCAGTGCGTCAACCAGCTCGCCCGTCTCGCGCGGCGTGAACAGCCAGTCCGAGCGGAACGCGATGAACAGCGCCTTGCACTGCATGCGCGCAGCGCCTTCCTCGAACGTCTCGCACCCCTCGCCAATATCGTAAAAATCCATCGCCTTCGTCAGGTACAGGTACGAGTTCGCGTCAAACCGCTCGACAAACCTGCTGCCCTGGTACTGGAGATAGCTCTCAATCTCGAATTTCTCGTCAAACTTCGCTTCCGGCTCCGCAGCCTTCCGCTTCCGCCGGCCAAACTTCAAATGCATCGACTCGGACGAGAGATACGTGATGTGGCCGATCATCCGCGCAACGGCAAGCCCGTCCGCCGGCGGGTCGTCCGGATCGTAGTTCCCGCCATGCCACTTCGGGTCGCGGATGATCGCCTGGCGCTGCACTTCCGAGAATGCTATGCCCTGCGGCGACAATCGCCCGCACGTCGAGACGGGTATGACGCTGCTCACCCGCTCGGGATAGGCTACCGCCCAGTCAAGCACGTTCATCCCGCCCATCGACCCGCCCGAGATGCTCAGCAGCCGCTCGATGCCCAGATGGTCAAGCAGCTTCTTCTGCACATTGACAATGTCGCGGATCGTGATGACGGGAAACGACAGATTGTACCGAGCGCCCGTCGCGGGATTGATCGACGACGGCCCCGTCGTCCCCTGGCACCCGCCAAGATCGTTCGAGCAGATGATGAAATACTTGCGCGTGTCAAACGCCTTGCCCGGGCCGATCAGCGGATCCCACCACCCAGGCTTCGCATCCGCCGCGCCGTAATACCCCGCGCAATGGCTGTCGCCCGTGAGCGCATGGACGATCAGTATCGCGTTGTCCTTCCGTTTGTTCAGCGTGCCGAACGTCTCGTACGCGACAGTGACGGGCGCGATGCGCTCGCCCGTCGTGAGCACGATCCCTTCATCGAAGACCACGGTCTTCCGTGTCGATAGCATACGTTTTCCTCCGGTGTCAGAGGAAAACGTGCTCGGATCTTCCCACGAAGTTGGTATGTTCGCTTGTTCATTCATGGCAACAAAAAAGACCCGCGCTAAAAAGGGCGGGCCCGTTGACCTTTTAGCACATGTTTAGCGTGGAGCAAGCACTTGCAAATCGCCACGTTGTAATCGTCAGCAGGACTCTTCCCGCATGCCCAGGCACGCGGAATGGTGGGGAGGGAAGGGTTCGAACCTTCGAAGGCATAGCCAACAGATTTACAGTCTGCCCCGTTTGACCACTTCGGTACCTCCCCAACTGCCTGCATCGTCTATGCAAAGATCGCGTCCCAGCATAAGCTGGAGCCGAAGGACGGACTTGAACCGACGACCTGCGGTTTACAAAACCGCTGCTCTACCAACTGAGCTACTTCGGCCTCACAAGCCAGCATCCATCTGGCAGAATGACATTATACGAAAAACTAACCGTTTCGTCAAACAGATTTCCGGCAGATGCCATTCGCCGGAAATCCCAGTACACGAATCGCACGAATGTCACGAATCTCACGAAGAACGGAAAGGCCAGTATTGGGTACACGGATCACACCGATGGCACTGAAACGGCTCCAACGCAAAGGCGCAAGGACGCAAGGAACGGACTTGGCATCTGGGGACGGCAACGACATGCGGCGGGAACTCAGCCGGCCTCCGGTACGTGTCCTCGAATCAAGGCCTGGCGGATGACAGCCGTCGAGGCATCTCCCGACTCGTTTCGGGGGATGGGTGCTCCGCGCCGGTTGCCAGAGTACCGGCTTCAGCCGGAAGTCTTGCGCGGCCTTAAG
>JAAYZF010000227.1 GCA_012514975.1 bacterium | reverse complement strand
GCCGGATGCCCGCTCTTCAGTATATGCGGTGGCAGCGCCATTGTCAATGCCAGGTTACGGATTCTACCGGGCGGAGAAGTGCCTCAATTATCTGTAACGGTCTTGCGAACGACTCTTCAATAATATATACGCACGGGAATGCTTTTCTGTTCACGAGCGTCAGGCGACTGGCGCGATTCGATGGGGGCAGTATGGACAGAACAACGCCGGGTGTCAACCCGCGATTTCGGAACGTTTTGGCTTCGAACACCTGGGTAGCCCGTTCTGCCGCCTTCATTCCCGCCATAGGTCAGCCCAACTCTCTGACCGCGCGGGCGTAGATTCGATCAAGTTCCGCGCTCACATCCTGATCGAGCTCAAACGCATCAATGCCCGGAAGCGTGTCGAGGAAGGCGAGCGCGCGGTCATGAACGGTTGTGCCGTGCCGTGCTTCCCGTTGTTCCGGCGAGTCGTTGGTGAACACATCCGACGTCCAGAGCTCGCGGCAGTGGGCCAGGGTGGTGTCATGCGTCATGAATTCGCCTGCCAGAGCGGTGTCGCGCAACAGGGACACGATTTCGTCTTCCGCAGGCAGTGTGCATCCCTTGACAAGGTGACGCACGTACCTGACGGTCTCGATGTCATAGACGAGCTGCTCGGGGCTGAAAATCTTGTCTATGCCAAGCATGCCGCCGAACTGGAACGTGCGGGCGCCATCGAGCGCGGCGACAGCAGCGAACGCGGCGCGCTGCGTGCATGAGTGCGCATCGGGGACCAGCGCGTTTGTGTGGAATGCCTTGCACCGGTCATGCGCGTTGCCGTAGAAGCGGTTGATCTGCCCCGACAGCAGTGACATGAGAATATGCTCGGGCGTGCCATAGGCGATGGTGCCGCGTCTGAGATCGAACGGATAGACTTCGAACGCCAGCGGGAAGTCCTGCCGGATGCCAGCCAAGCGCAGCAACGTATACGCGGCAAGTACGGTCGCGATGCATTCGACAAATGCCGCGGGCAGGTTGATTGGCGTGGTAACGCCCTGGAGGGGCATGCTCTGCAGATCGAGGTGCACGTCGAGGCCCTGCTCGAGCAGGTCGATCGCAAGGTCGATCGTCTCGCCCTCGACGCGCAACGGGCTGAGGCAGAAGACGGGGAAATGGAACGGCATGCCGGCAGCCCTGCCCATTTCATACACGTACTTCGCGCTCTGCGCCGACGAGACGCCGACGTGCATCGCGGTGCGTGAATGCTGGCAGCCGATCTTGAACGCGAGGATTTCACGCAACTGCGGCGGCACATCCTGCGGCAGGCCGGGCGTGCCGCCGCGCACGCCCTGCGCGTGAAGCGCATCGACGAGCTTTGCTGTCTCGATGCACGCGGCCGTGTCCATCAGGCGCAGCGCGCCGGAGCGCGGATCAAGATACTGGAACGCGAAGCCGGTGAGGACCTCGATCCGCCACGCCTCGGGCGGTGTGGCTGTGGCGGCGCGGCGCAGGCGGTACTCGCGCACGTGCTCATCCACGAGTGCGGCGGGAAGATGCACGCGGTCATCCGTGATGCGTGCGCCGCGCGCCGCACCGGCGGCGCGGCGCAGGGCGGGATGCGTGACGCGCACGCCCGCCTCCTCTATGACGCGCAGCGCCGCGGCATGGAGCGATCCAGCCTGCTTCCCGGTGAGGCCGCCATTGACGGCGTACGTGATGGAATCCATGCGTGCTCCCCATCGTGCGTGATGCAAAGATGATACCAGAATCGCGCCTGCGACGCGAGCCGGGTTGCATTTGCCTGCGGCGAGTGCTATACTGCTAGCAGCCACAGGGAAGAGGCCGCATTCACCGCCTGCTGTTCATGCGCGATGGACATCTTGCAGGGGATACCATGACAAGACACACGCCGCACGACGCCGCGGCGCGCCCGGGCATCGCGCTGATCGCCGTGCTTGCCATTCTCACCGTGCTCGCCATTCTGTCGGTTGCGTTTTCAGTGATGATCGAGCTTGAGCGCACTACCAGCCGCGTCAACATGGACAAGATGCAGGCGGACATGCTGGCCGAATCGGCGTTCCACCATGCGCTGACGCTGCTGCGGAAGGACGCGGAGGAGCAGTGCGCGTGGGATGACGCGTCGGAGCAGTGGGCCGCGTCGTTCAGGCCGGTGCCCGGCTACACGAGCGATACGGTCAATGTGGACGGACTGCCCGGCGCGACGCCCGGTGACGCCCGGTGGATTCATGTGCATCGGAGCGACGGCGGGCTTGTGGGCCGCTATGCCGTGCTCATTGAGGACGAGGCGGGGAAGATCAACGCCAACGCCGCCGCCGCCCTCTCGTCCCAGATGCAGAACCAGGGGATCGGCCCGTTCGAACTGCTCATCACCGACGGCAGGTCAGCAGGCCTGCCTGTCCAGCCCTCCTTTGCCAGGGAAATGCTGCGCTACCGCTATGGCCGCGACCTGCGCCCCGGGCGCGCCGATGCGGACGACAACCTCACGGCCTCGTACTACGCTGCGGATGAGATTGACAACAACGCCAACGGCCTGATCGACGAGCCCGATGAAGGCATCGACGAACAGGAGGAATCCGACGCCGACAATCCCCGCTGGGACGATCGTGTCTTCATGACGGCAGAGGAGGTGCTGCATCACTGCGCGCCCAACGGCCGCCGCCTCCCCGAGTCGGCCCACCGGCTGCTGAACAAGTACGCCACCGTCCATTCACGCGCGCGCGACATCTTCTGGGATGCGCGCGATGGCCGCTGGCGCCGCCAGATCAACGTCAACGCCGCCTCGAAAGACCAGATACGCGCCTACCTCTCGCGCGCGAACGAGGAAAGCAGGTTCGAGGCCTCGGCCCGGAACATGCGCGTTCTTGCGGCGAACCTGATGGACTACCGCGACGAAAACAACGTGCTCACCACGCTCGGCAGCGAATACGGCGTCGAGGCCGTCTGCTTCAACGAAGTGATGGCCAATGACGGCAGTTTCACCCAGGAAGCAGACCAGGACGGAGGCGAGTGGGGCCGCTATGAGCGCATCGTGCGGTACGGCTACTGGTACAACCCCTACGATCTCTCGTCGTTTGACACTGTGGCGCGGCAGGACCGGTATGGCTGGGAGGTGAGCCGGCTGGGCACGCTGGGCAGCGCCGGCTCGCGAAGCTTTCTGACCAACGGCGTCGAGGTGGCGATGCGCACGACGGAGCTGACGCTCGGCAGCCCCACGTCGTTCTACCGCTCGCGCACGCGGTTCAACGAGTTCGAGCGCGTGCTCAACGACATTGGCTGGCCGCAGGACCTGTGGAGAAACGCGTACCTCACCATCCAGTACGAACCCGGCAGATACCGCGCGTATCCCATCGCCGGCAACGACACGCGCCGCACCCTCTACGTCGGCACGCCCGACCTCGAAACGTACAACCAGCTCGCCAGGCTCGTCGCCAGCAACGCCACCGTCCGCATCGAAACCTTCTGGCACCGCGACATCGCCATGTGGTGCATCCTGCCCGAGCAGAGCGACCACTGGTCGATCCCCACCGAAGTCGTCCAGGGCGTTACGCCCCCGGCCAACCTCTATTACACGGTCTACATCGGCGACCAGAACTTCAACGGAACCGTCAGCGACGGCAACATCCGCGGCGCGTTCAACGGCGTCTACCGCTCGCTCTCCGGCTACAGCTCGCGGCCCTACAAGGGATTCTGCCAGACGCTTGACGTGGACGGCAACGCGATGCAGTACTCGGCCACCCGCATGGCCGAGCTGCACCAGCGCGACCTGAAGGGCAGCACGCTCGAGTTGCCGCAGGGAGCGGAACGGGTGTGGCTGCTGCGGACGCCCTACCTTGACGGGCGGCCCGTGCGCGCACGCAACGGCTTCATCCATGTGCTGCTGACCTCGTCGCGCGACTGCGGGGTCGGCGTCGGCCGTGTGCGGCAGTCCGCGCCCGAGGCCTTCGGCAGCAAGAACTGCTTCGACGTCGCCTATATCATGCGGCCCGACATCATCGAGCTGATCAACATCAGCGAGCGCCCTATCACGCTGCGCAACTGGCGCGTCGTGATCAACACCGGGTCGTACGCCGACCAGGTGGGCGTCATCGACTCCGCCGTGCATTACAGCACCATCCGCCGCGGAAGGTACGAGGACCCGAACCCGGCAATCCCGGCCAACGGATACTTCTACCTGACGAACAACCAGCGTATTTTCGACGAGGACTACGGGTCGCCAAAGAACGGCGTCTGGGGCAACGGGAGCGGCGAGACATTCCCGTGCTTCGAGCTGCCTGACGTGCTGTGGGGCGTGCGGTACAGAATCGCCAGCGCCACGCGCAGCACGCTGCGCCTCCAGGGCGCGCGCTGGCGGCGAAACCAGATGCAGGGCGAGATGGTCGAGTTCCACAGCCCGAGACCCGCGCCGGGCGACCGCAATGGCGTCAGCGGAATACGCAAATCGGTGCGCGGCAATGGCTCGAGCTCGCTTGACTTCGGCACCGTCGACCTTGCGCTCGACGGCGTGCAGGCGGGCGACGACGCGATCATCCTCGGCATGCCGCACCAGGGCGGGTTCCTCTCGATGACGCTGAAGAACGAGTACGGGCAGGTGACCGCGCGGACGATCGAGTACGGCTCGGTGGAGTCGCGCGAGATCAACTACTCGACCGAGAAGCTCGATCCGACGCACTACACCTGGATAAAATCCCCGCGCCCCACCATCGGCGGCTCGGAACAGCTCGCGCGCAACCGCTCCTATCGCACCAGCTCGTACATCCCGCCGCACGTGAAGGACAACCGCTTCGCCTCCATAGGCGAAATCCAGCGCGTGCGCAAGGCCGAAGACTGGCAGAACATCGGCTACGAGCAGCGCGGCCGGCCGAGCACCAAGGTGCTCAAGTCGATCGCAAAATACTTCACCGTCTCAGGCGTGCGGCTTGACCCCGAGGAGGAAGGCGTCCACACCGGCGGATGGAAGCCCGCATTCGGCGAGGTGCGCAACGCGGCGGTTGACCGCATACTGTCGAGCGGAATGAACTGGGAGCAGGGGGTGTGGGTGGATCACAGCCTCCGCATGGTCTCGGGCGACCAGAAGGGCGAGAAGTTCCCGGTGACCGCCAACTCGGACAACAGCCTTTCCGTTGCCGGCTATTCAGTGCCAAACGGCACGCAGTTACGCGCGCGGCCGGGCGACCGCTTCAGCGTCGGCCCGGGTTATGCCACGCCCTTCTACTACACGCGGCAGAACGGGGATGAAGGCATATGGGAATGGAAGCACAAGGGCCTCGATCGCGTCTCCTACGGGCTCTATCTCTCCGGGCTCAACGATTCGATCGACACGACGGAATTCCTCGAGGAGAACCACAACGCCGTGCTCAACGTCGCTGTCTACAATTTCCGCACGGCAGCCTTCGACGACATGCCCCTGCTGGCCGAACGCAAGGCCGAAGCCGCGGGCGACCCGTATCATCTGACCAGCCTCAACCGGCAGTTCCAGTATGACAAGACCGACGGCGTGTACTGCGGCCGCATCTACCCCGACCACATCTCCGCCGACCATGGGATCAGACTGAAGCTGACCGCGCTCAACCTGAACAGCCCGAGATGCTCGGGCTTTGCCTGGTTCGACTACGCGTATCTCGCCCCGGGCACCGTCATCGGCAAGGTGAACGTCAACACGGCGGGCGAACGCATCCTGCGCTCGATGGGCGGCGTGACGCCGGCAGTCGCCGCGAACATCATGCGCGGCCGCAATGCCGGCGGGCGTGACGTGCTCAAGCCGTACCGCAACATCTCCGATCTGCTCGATGTTCAGGGCCTCACGCCGGAGATCTTCTCCCGCATCTGCAACCTTGTGACCACGCGCAGCGACCAGTTCCGCATGCTGATCATCGCCCAGACGGTCAGCGACGTCAAGAATGACGGCGTCTTCGTCCCCGGCCAGGGAGACCGCGTGCTCGCACAGCGGAACGCCGAGTTCGTCGTCGACCGGTCCGCATTGTCCGACGACGATGCGGAGACCACGGCGTTCAGGATCCTCTACCGCCAGTAGCCTTGCGGGATGCGGCGCGCCCTCCTGAAGCCGTGATCCTTACTGTGCCGCCGCGCGGTATGCGCACGACTGTCCTGCCCGTGTCGCTCAAGGGCTCGGCAGCGTGCTCAACCGGCTCGCCGCCGGCCACGTCGGTGACGGTGAACAACACACCGCCCGCATTGTCCCAGATGGCCTGGATGGCGTAGTCGCCGCTGAGGACATACGAGATGCCTCCGGGCGATTCCTCGATCTCCACCAGTTCCGCATCGGTGTCGTACAGGCGGAACAGCTCCGAGCGCGCTGCGCAGCGGACGGTCAGTCTGTTCCGCCCGAAGCGCAGGCGGGCGCGCGGGATGACGAGCGAATGATCGAGCGGCGTGCCGTTCAGCATGATGCGGTCGACGGCGTCGCCGTCTCCCTCGGCAGTCGCGTCAATCACCGCGTCGCGCCAGACGAACCGCGTCAGTCCGCGCAGCACGCAGTTCGCGCGCACGGCCAGCCCGTGTGCCCGCACGGACAGGAGGCGCGAGGCGACGGCAAGCATGAGGCTTCCCGCCCCGAACGGCAGGGCGCGCCATCCTTCGTGATTTGTCTGATACTCCGTTACCGTGCCCTGCATGGGGTATTTCGTCGTCAGTCGCAGCGCGTCGGTGACCTGCTCGTCGAGCAGCGCGCGAAACGAGGCCGAGTCAAGCCCGTGCTCGTGAAGAAACGCGGCGAGGTAGTTCCATGGGCAGTAGCCGTACGCGCGGATCTCCGGCCAGCGCCTGATGATGGCGCGCGCGCTGTTCACGCTGACCGCGGGATCGGGGAGGAACGGGCCTGTGGTCACGGCCCACGCGTGCTCCCAGTAATCCACGCCCCGGCCGTACGCGCGCCACTCGACCGCGCCGTCGGTGAACAGCAGCCGCACCGAGCGGTATTCCCCGTCTTCGCCGACGAACGCCGTGCGCAGCGCTGCCTCGTGCCTGGCGGCGAGCGCGCGGTAGCGCCCCGCCTGCCCGGCCAGCTCCGCCCGGCCCGACGTGCCGATCAGCGACGACGCCATGCGCAGCGCGTTGTACATGTTCATGTTCTGGTAGAGCGACCATGCGCGCATCACGGCCCGGCCGCCGGAGGGCGCATGGTGCGAGGGCTTGACGGTGCCGTTGACAGGGTCGTATCCGTAGCACGGCGACGACGCCAGCAGATCCTCGCCCAGCGTGTCCGAGCCGAACAACCCGACGTCCGCATCGAAGCGCGACTCGATTGCACGGTCAAGCGTGGCAAGCAGCTCGTCAAACAGGCCGCACTGCAGCGCAGCCGTGTCGCCCGTGCACTCGACGAGAAAAAAAAGGCTGAGGGCGGCGTAGTACACGCCGTCGTCCTCGGGCTTGTTCCACCGTGTGCCGATGAGCTGCATGTGCTCGCGAACCGTGGCGCCGGTGGCGGTGTCGAGCCGCTCGGACGGGTTGGCCAGCACGAAGGGCGCCCAGAGTTTGATCATGTCAGGCATGCCCGCCCGCGCGAAGCATGCGGATGCCATGGACGCGTCGCGGAGCCACGTCAGCATGTATATCCTGCACAGGGCGCCGAAGCTCGCGCCGCCCGCATCGAATGCCGACCACGTGGCGCGGCGGTTGATCTCGAGCACGCGCTGGAGCGGCGGATCGCCCGGCGTGGCGGGCATTCCGTTGCCGAGCGCGGGCGCCAGCAAGCGCTCGTTGCGCGCGATCAGCTCTTCGAGCGCACACCGGCCGAGCGAGCGCACCACGCGTTCGACCTGCGCCTCGTTCTCCTCGGCGCCGAGTAGGATCACGTCGTTCTCCATCAACTGCAGCACGTGCGTCCCGTCATCAAGCACGCGATACCGGTTCAGCTCGTAGCCGGGGAACGCGACAAACGAGACGATGTCCTCGCCCCGGTCGCGGAACGACTCCGTCAGCAGGCCGTCGCGCACGGAAAACGCGGCGTGCGGCCGCAAGGCAAGCGCGAGCGGCGCGCGCGCCGAAATCGCGAAGACGTTCTCGTCCGCCACGTTGACAACTGCAAGCGTGTTCCTCGCCTGCGCGGACGCCGCGATGCCGATGCGCGTGGCGAACGGGTCATAGTCGAATTCCGTGACCATGCCGGCGCCCACCTCGGGCAGCGCGGCTGCGCGGAAGACGAACGTGCAGTTGTCGCGCGTGGAGAAGGTGCGCGCGCGAAGGTCCTTGCGCCGGAACGCATTCGGCTTGTAGAGGAACTCGAGCTCGGTGCGGTCGTCATGCAGCAGAAGCGTGAGCCGGTTGCCGCACCGGTTCTGCAGGATGATATTGCGCACGCCTTCCTCGACTTGGGGCGAGCGGTGGAGCGATGGCATCATGGCAATATCCGAAGGTGTGTTGCCTCCGCGGCGAAGGTGGGGGAAGGCGGGGTCAGGCCCCAAATTGTGAATCCGCTGCGGAGAGGGTGCATGAACGAAAGTGCCAATTTGGGGCCTGACCCCGTCGTTGACGATTTGGGGCCTGACCCCGTCGTTGCCCCGTTGTCAGTTTGCCGGCGTCACGCGACGCCGCTCGAGCACCCAATCCCAAAGGCCGGGCGTCGAGAACGTGCCGTTCTGGCTGTCGCCGTGCGTGGCGCCGGGGAGCACAGTGAGGCGGACATCGCCGCCGGCGGCCTTGAGCGCGTTGACGCCGCGCTCGGCGTCGGCGAGGGTGGTGGTGGTGTCCGCATCGCCATTGAAGACCCAGACGGGGACGCGGCCGACAAGCACCGCGCAGTCGCGCGCGCGGCCGCCCCGGCCGCCAATCGGCACCGCCGCGGCGAATCGCTCGGGATGATCGACCGCGCATTCCCATGTGCCCATGCCGCCCATGCTGAACCCCATGATCGTGATGCGGTCAGGGTCGATCCGGTCTTCGCTGAGGATCTTCTCGATGGCGTCAAGCACCGCGGGCGGTTCCCAGCCGCCGAACGACTGGAGGGCATAGATGGCGATCGGCAGATGTTTGCCCTTTGCCCAGCCGATGAGATCGCGATCGGCCGTGCGCTTCTCGATCGGGTCGTAATCGCTTGGCAGTTCGCCGCCGCTGCCATGGAGGTAGATGACGGCGGGCCAGCGTTTGGCCTTGTCCGCATCGTACTCATCAGGCAGGAGTTTGAAATAGTGATAGACGGTTTCGGTACCGAGCTGTGTGCGCACGGCATGCCACCAGTCGCGTTCGCGGGTGGTGGGCCTTGGCGGCGCGCCGTCAGCGGCGGCATCCATCAGTGCGGCGATGAGCACGGCGGCCGCGCGGCTGTCGCCCAGCGCGCCGGCGAGGCGCGTGGAGAGGTTCTCCGTGCCCTGGGCGCACTGCGGGTCGTGTGAGACGTTGGGCGCGACGCGCTTCAGCAGTTCCGCGGCCAGCACGGACGGCTGCGCGCCGTCAGGCAGGCGGACGCACGTTTGGTAGAAATGGGCCGGTTTCGCACCGGCGATCTCCGCAGTGATCACCGCGCCATAGCGCCCCGGCCGCTCAGCCTTCTCGACCGGCTTGCGGTTCGGGCCGAACCATTTGACGGAGACGGATCCCACTCCGGCAAGACGCGCGAGGCCGGGATTCGATACTTGGGCGGCAGGGAGCTCAGCCCGTGTGAGCAGCGCAGGAACCGCGATGCCCAGCCTGTCGGGCCGCATATCGCCGGCGCGGCGCATGCGCCCCCGTGCGGCGCGTTCGAGATCGCGCCGCAACTCGGCAACGACGTCAGGCACCGGCGCCTGCGCCGCCTGCACGCCGTCAAGCATGAGCACGACCGGCTCCGGCCCGGGCGGAGGCGTGGCGACCCAGGCGCACGCGACGGCACGGCCGCCCTGCGCCGTCAACGGCACGCGCACCAGCTCGGCATCGCCACGGCGCATCGACAGGATTTTCCCCGCGCCGTCCGCGGGGGCGACCGCGCAGGCGCCAAGCCGGTCAATCGTGTCTCCCGGCGCCACCCATGCCGCCGTCATCACCGCGGGGGAACTGCCCTCCGCAAGACGCAACCGCTGGTACGCGTCGCCCGTCGGGCCTGGCCACGTCAGTTGCAGCCGGCCGCTTCCCGGGACGATCTTGTTGATCTTCACCGAGAACTCGCACACTGTGCCGGTGGCGGCGGCGAAGCGGAGCTGGCTCCACGGCACGAGGACTTCGAGCACGAAGCCGCCGGGAGTGCGCGAGCGCGCGGCCTCGGCCGCCGTGGGCACGTCCCTCCATTCCTCGCGCGGCGCGCGATAGTCGTAGACGAAACTGCGCAGCTCCGCGCGCTCCATTCCCGGCGCGATCACCGGCTGGACATGCGGACTTCCGGTGCTGCCGGCCCGCACGAACAACTCAATCGAGTCGCCAGTGTAGGCCGAGCGCACATCCTCAGCTTCATTCCATGGCAGGGAGCTGCGCACGGCAGCCAGGACGGCAAGGCCCTGCGCCGTCCAGCCAAGCCGCATTTCAGCGGAGATGACCGAGGGGTCGGCCGGCGGGGACGCGTCTTCGGCGAACGCGCCAATGCGCAGGCCGTGGGTGCCCCACTCCGCGCCGTCACCGTCGATCACCAGTGTGTCGGGCAGGAGGGGAAGGTCGTACAGCGGGCGTGGATCGTCGGAGGTGTTCATGGCGGCGCAGGGGATGGCGGTTGTCAGCGTGGCGAGTATTGCGGCGGCAGTGACGGTGTTCATAACGCGCTCCGTGGTTGAATGAAAGATTCTGGCAGTTTGTGGCCGAAAAGTCAAGAGCCGCTTGCATTCGCCACCGGCTTTTGCTACAGTAACAACCCGAAGGAATCTCACAGGATTGCGCGATGAATTACACCGGGGAAGATGGAATCGAGCACGCAGCCGTTTTCATCGGCGGCCTCGAGGAATGCAAATACGTGATGGACGTGCTGGGCGCGGCCGAGGTGCCGAACCAGCTTGACGTGGCGGAGCGCGCGGGCGAGCAGTTCGCTTCGCGCGGCTATTACCTTGTCAGCGTTGCCGCGGACGCGGCCACGCACGCGCGCGACGTCATCGAGAAGCAACTGCGTGAAGACCTCCAGATTCATCCGGGCGACGAATCGCAGATCGCCGAGGAGCGCTGCCCGGCGTGCGGCACGCTGCTCGTGCCCGGCTGCGCCTCATGCCAGGAGTGCGGGCTGATGTTCGAGTAGCGCCGCAGAACGGCCCGCGCGGCCCCGCGGCCCGCGCACGCCGGCCCCCGCGTTTCATCAACACACCATGCCCGTGGCCACACCATCCGAGACCAGCACACCGCAGCCCCGCCCCGCGCTCTGGCGGCTTGCCGCGCTTGCCGCCGGCGCCCTGGTGGCCGCCACGGTCCTCTCGCCGTTCATCTTCCGCATCATCCGGGCCGCGGCAGCATCTGTCCACGCCGGCCGCGCCGCGCTGATCGATGACGTGATCGAGGCGCCCTTCTGCGACGTGTTTACGCGCACGGCGGTGGTGTGCCTCGTGCTGGCAGTCGTCGCGGGCTGGCGCTGGTTGCGCGTGCGGATCGAGTGGCGCAGGATGTTCAGGCTGAAGCGCGCGCCGCTTCGCGCTGCCGTGTGGCTGGTGCTGGGCGTGCTGTCGATCTGCCTGCTGTTCGCCGCGCAGGTGCATGCGGGGCTGTGGCTGTGGCGCGGCCGCGCGGCGGGGGACATAGCGCGGCGCGTGCTCGTCTCGTTTTTCAACGCCGTGCCCGTGGGTGTGATCGAGGAGCTTGTGTTCCGCGGGATCATTCTCGGGTACCTGCTGCAATGCCTGTCGAAGCACCGGGCACTGCTGCTCAGCGCGGTGATCTTCGCCGTGCCGCATTTGTTCAGCATCGAGCATTTTCTCAGGCCGATCAAGGATGTCGCGGTTGACGGCACGAGCTGGCATGCCGGGTGGACACAGCTTGGCTTGTACCTTTCGCTGCTGCGCGACCCGCTGGCGCTTGCGCCGGGGCTCATCGGCCTGTTCTTCGCCGGCTGGCTGCTCGCGGAGCTGGCTGTGCGCACGAAATCGCTCTGGGCGTCCATCGGCATGCACACAGGCTGGGTCTTCGCCATCAAGGCGCTGGGCCAGGCATGGCGGTGGAACAAGGCGCCTGCGGCAAACGCGGGTCCTGCATGGTTCTACGGCGAGAAGTATATTGCCACCGGCGTTCTCGGCTGGATTCTTCTTGCCGTCCTCGTCTGCCTGGTCAATGGCATGCTTGCCTACGCTGTCTTCCGCGTCCTTTCAGCCCTGGTGAGCAGCCTGCCGCGCGCGGCTGTTGTGCGGCTGGGCCGGCTTCTTGGCCGTGCGGGCTACTACGTCGATGTCCGCCACCGGCCTGTCGCGCTTGCCAACATCGCCCTCGCGTTCCCCGAGCGGACTGAAGCCGAACGCAGGGAGATCGCCCGGCGAAGCTTTGAGACACTCGGCGTCACGTGCCTCGAGGTCCTGACGTTCCGGACCATCGCGGATGATTTCCTTTCCATCGCGAAGCCCGAGGGGCTCGAACACATCGCCGCGGCGCACGCGCAGGGCAGGGGCATCGTGTTCTTCACCGGGCATTACGCAAGCTGGGAGCTGCTCGCCGTCGGCTGCGGCGTGCTGCACTATCCGTTCACGGCCGTTGCCAGGCCGTTCCAGAACGAGTGGATCTATGCGCATATCCAGAAAGTGCGCAGGAGCGCGGGCATTGAAATCCTGGATAAGAAAGGTATCAGTTCCGACGTCCTCGCCTGTCTGCGCGCCAACGGCATGGTGGGCTTCGTGGGCGACCAGTATGCAGGCTCGGGCGGCCTGTTTGTCGACTTCTTCGGCGTGCCCGCATCGACGAGCCCTGCCATGGCAACGTTCGCGCGCAAGACCGGCGCGGCGCTCATCCCCGCCTTCGACCATCTGATGCCCGACGGCACGCATCATCCGGTCATCCATCCTCCCGTCACGCTCCGCCGCACGGACGATGCGGCCGCGGACGTGCGCGCGATGACACAGGACCTGATGGCCGTGCTCGAACGCGAAATCCGCGAGCAGCCATGGCAGTGGCTCTGGGCACACCGCAAGTGGCGCCGGCGCAAGGGGAGTGAATAACCGCCGGCGGCGGCATGAGCCATCGGGCACGATGAACGCACCGCATCCACAACGCGTCCTTCTCCGCATGCCGAACTGGCTGGGCGACTGCATCATTGCGCTGCCGGCCGTGAACGGCCTGCGCCGCGCGCTGCCTGGCGCCGAGCTGCTCGTCATGGTGCGCGCGCCGATGGCCGGCCTGTTCGAGATGGTCGCGGTGGACACCGTGCTGCCGTTTGATTTCGGCGCCGGACTGCGCTCGGTTGGCGCACGCATGTCGTTCGCGCGCCGCCTGCATGGCATGCACATCGATGCCGCGCTCATCCTGCCCAACTCGTTCGATTCAGCGCTCGTCCCGTGGCTCGCGCGAGTGCCCGTGCGCGTCGGCCGGCCGGCCAACGGCAGGCGGTTCATGCTTACACATCCTGTCGAGCGCCCCGCGCATTCGACGATGCGCCACCAGGCGGAATGGTACGTACGGCTTGTCGAGAAATGGATTGGCGGACCGATCGATGCGCGGTACGATGTGCGGCTGAACGTGCCCGCTGCCGCCGCCGCGTCCGTTGCGGCCCGCACGAGGGAATGGGATGCGCCGGTGGTCGCCCTGAATCCCGGCGCGACGAACAGTGTGGCAAAGTGCTGGATGTCCGACCGCTTTGCCCGGGTCGCCGTGCGCGCACACGAAACGCATGGCGCGCACGTGGTCATCATCGGCGGACCGGGCGATGTGGCGCGGTGCGGAGAAGTCGCGGCGCATATCGAGCGGCTGTCGCCTTCGAGCGCCTCATGGTGCGAGGATCTTGCGGGGAAGACCACGTTGCACGACCTTGCCGCGTGGCTGCAGGCATGCCGCTGCCTCGTGACGAACGATACCGGGGCAATGCACGTGTCGGCGGCGGTGGGGACGCCTGTCGTCGCCATTTTCGGCCCCACGAGCGGCGCCGCCACAGGCCCGCTGGGCGAGGGGCACCGGCTGGTTGTGTCGCGCGTGGACTGCGGGCCGTGCGACGAGCGGACGTGCCGCACCGATCACCGGTGCATGACATCAATCACCGCCGAGCGTGTCTGGGCTGAAGTGGATGCGCTGTTGGGCGGGGCGGCCGCGGGGGCGTAGCCGGCTACGCGTCTTCGTGCTGTGATGGTGCGTCGTTGGGGCGCCGGGCTTCCTTTGCGGGCTTTTCCTCCTCCGCGTTCTTCACCCGAGCGTGCTCCTTTCGGATATTGTCGAGGATGCCGTTGACGAACTGGCCCGATTCGGACGTGCTGAACAGCTTGACGATGTCGATCGCCTCGTTGATGCACACGACGTCCGGCACACTGTCCTCGTACATCATCTCGAAGAGCGCGATGTACATCGCGAGCCGGTCGATCACGGCGATGCGGTTCAGTTTCCAGTTGAAGGCCTGTCTGGCGAGCATCTCGTCGAACGCGGTCTTGTGCATCAGCACGCCGTGGACAAGGTGCAGCGCGTAATCCTCGACGCACTGCTCCATGCGCGGCGTGAACAGGTCGAGCACGAGCCTGGCACCGCCGATCGAGGTGTCGCGCTGGAGGTCCATGCCGTACAGCATGCCCAGCGCGAGAATCCGGGATTTCCGTCTGCGTTTCAAAGCTGCTTGTACAGATTGGCCATTTCAATGGCGGCGAGCACGGCCTGCCAACCCTTGTTCCCCGCCTTCGTACCCGCGCGCTCGACGGCCTGCTCGATCGTATCCGTCGTCAGCACGCCGAAGATGACGGGGGCCGTGCCTTTCATTCCGGCCTGGGCAATGCCTTTGGCCGCCTCGGCGGCAACGTAGTCGAAATGCGGCGTCGAGCCCCTGATCACCGCGCCAAGGCAGACAATCGCGTCGCACGTGCCCTTCGCCGCGAGCCGCTGCGCCACCGCCGGAATCTCCCATGCGCCCGGCACCCAGACCAGCGTCACATCGGCATCCAGCCCGTTGTGCCGCCGCCAGCAGTCCTCTGCGCCGCCCACGAGCTTGTCGGTGATGAACTCGTTGAACCTGCTGGCCACGATGCCCAGCTTCAGGCCCTTTGCGTCGAGCATCCCTTCGATTTTCTTCGCCATGGCACTCTCCTCGGTGCGTTAGTTCCCAGCCTCCAATCCGCAGACCCGCTTTCCACTTACAGCAGATGGCCCAGTTTCCGGCTCTTCGTCCTCAAGTACCGCTTGTTGTGAGGGTTGGGTGTGATTCTCAGCGGCACCCGTTCGATGATCGTGATGCCGTATCCTTCAAGCCCGATGACCTTGCGCGGATTGTTGGTCATCAAGCGAATCTTTTTGACGCCGAGCGCGGTGAGCATCTGTGCGCCATAGCCGTAATCGCGCAGGTCGGGCGCGAAGCCGAGGCGCTCGTTGGCCTGGACAGTGTCGGCCCCGCGGTCCTGCAGGTGATACGCGCGCAGTTTTGCCGGCAGGCCGATTCCGCGGCCTTCCTGCCGCATGTAGAGGACGACGCCGCGGCCTTCCTGCCCCACCATGCGCATCGCCGCGTCGAGCTGCATGCCGCAGTCGCACCGCAGCGAGTGCAGCGCGTCGCCCGTCAGACACTCCGAGTGCACACGCACCAGCACCGGCCTGCCGTCCGCCACGTTGCCCATGACGAGGGCGAGGTGATGCTGGTCCTCGACGGTCGACTCGAACAGATGGAGCATGAACTTCCCGTACGGCGTGGGGAACGACACGCCGATGCTGTCTGCAAGCAGGTGCTCCGTGCGCCGCCGGTAGCGGATCAGGTCGGCGATGGTGCAGATGGGCATCTTGTGTCTGCGGGCGAGCTTCACCAGGTCGCTCATGCGGGCCATGGTGCCGTCTTTGTTGAGAATCTCGCACAGGACGCCGAGGGGCCGGCAGCCCGCCAGCCGGGCGAGATCGACGGTTGCCTCGGTATGGCCTGCGCGGCGGAGCACGCCGCCGGTCATTGCCCTAAGGGGGAAGACGTGGCCGGGCACGCTGAAATCGGCGCGCGAGGCCCGGTCGCACACGAATTTCCTGATGGTCTGCGCGCGGTCGTGCGCGGAGATGCCGGTGGTAGTCCCTTCCTTGGCGTCGATTGACACGGTGAATGCGGTGCCGAGCTTCGAGGTATTCAACTCGGCCATGAGGGGCAGGCCGAGCTTTTCGAGCTTTTCGGCCGGCGCCGAGAGGCAGAGCAATCCGCGGCCGTGCGTGATCATGAAATTGACCGCCTCGGGCGTGGCATGGTCGGCTGCCATGACGAAATCGCCCTCGTTCTCGCGGTGCTCGTCGTCCGTGAGGATGAGCATGCCGCCCGAGCGGAAGATGGAGATCGCTTCCTCGGGCGTGACGAACGCGGTGCGCATGGCGGTGCGGGCCGCCGGGCTCGTCCTAGGTTTTCTCGTCCGTGAACTCACTGAAATCACCTTTCAGCATTCTGCGCAGACTTGCCGGATCGAGGTTCATTCCCTTGATCTGGTCGACGATCCGGTTGTTGTCGATGCGCACGATGATCTTCCCGCCCTCGAACCAGCAATCCTTCACGTTCAGATGATCGAGCGGCGCCTGGCCCATGACGCGGTAGTGCACGTACTGCGCCAGGAGGGGGATGCGCCGCAGGTCGTACTGCAGCTTTCCGTCCTTTTCCATCACGCCGGTGACGAACCCGATGTCCGTCGAGAATTTTTCCTCCTTCAGCCGCTTCGCATCCAGCCCGAGCAGTTGCTGGAGCACGGCAGTCAGGGCAGTCGCCACGCAGGCGTACGTCGGCTGGTCCTTCATGTAATCGAACGGCTCGGCGGGCTCGAACACGAACGCCCGCTTGTGCGACGTCCAGACCAGCTCGACGAACTTCAGGCGGCGTTTGACCGTCGGCCGGTCGTCGCTGAACGACACTTTTATGTCAAGCCCTTCGCGTGAGACGTCCACCGACGCTGATTTGATGCCCGGCAGCGTCAGCACATGCGTCTTGATCATCTCGTTGATCTTCTTTTCCGCAATCGGCTGCTTCAGGTCGCGCATGCGCTCGAGCACCTTGTCCATCGTCGCGTCCTGCGCCTTTTCCTTCCATGACTTGAATATGTTGCCTATTCCCATGATGTCAGTCTGTGCCAAAGGTTGTGAGCATTAATGCACGCACTGCTCCTAGTCAAGCGAAATTATAACAACGTCGCGCCGGCAAGTCAAGGAAAGCGGGGGACGGCCCCGCTGCTTTGCCCGGCTTTGACAAAACGCCGCCAGTATGGTACTTTCTTGAAGGAACGCGGCAGCTCACCATCGCGCCGCGGCCACGGCGCTGAATGAACGCGATCATCATCTCCACCGGCGGCATCCGGCTTGATGCGGAGCTGAACAATTCACCCACTGCGCGCGCCATCTGGGAGGCGCTGCCCATCGAGGCCGGCGCACGCATTCGCATCGAGCGCGCCTGACAGGCTCGACCAGCATCGGACACCTATGGAGTACAAAGACTACTACAAGATACTCGGCGTCGAGCGCACCGCCTCGCAGGACGACATCCGCAAGATATACCGCAAACTTGCGCGCCAGTATCACCCGGACGTCAACAAGACCAAGGGCGCCGAGGAGAAATTCAAGGACATCGCTGAAGCGTATGAAGTGCTCGGCGACGAAGGGAAGCGCAGGAAATACGACGAGCTCGGCTCGGCCTGGCAGGGCGGCCAGGAATTCACCCCGCCGCCCGGATGGGAGAACGTGCGCTTCTCATTCGGCGGCCGACCCGGCGCGGGCAGGCGCGCAGCGGGAGACGCCAGCCAGTTCAGCGATTTCTTCGAGCAGCTCTTCGGCGGGTTCGGCGGCCGCGGCGCGTCCCCGTTCGGCGCCGGAGGCGGTATGGAGGGCGGATGGGAGCCACGCGGCCAGGACGAGGAGGCCGAGATCACCATCTCGCTTGCGGAAGCGTTCAGCGGCGCACGGAAAACGCTCTCCCTCCAGAAACAGGAGGCCGACCGCCGCGGCCACATGCGCCCCGCAGTCCGCACCTATGACGTCAGAATCCCCGCGGGGATCGGTGATGGGGACCGCATAAGGCTCAAAGGCCAGGGCGGCCAGAGCAGCAGCGCCGCGGGCGACCTGTACCTGCGCGTGCACATCGCTCCCGATCCGCGCTTCGTGCTCAAAGGCCACGATCTCGAGACCGATCTGCCCGTCACGCCTGCCGAGGCCGCTCTTGGCGCAAAAGTCACGGTGCATACCATGACGGGCGACGTCACACTCGCCGTTTCGCCCGGTACGAACAGCGGCACGCGCCTGCGGCTGCGCGGCCGCGGCATGCCCGCGCGCGGTACGCGCCCGGCCGGAGACCTGCTCGTCACGGTGAAGATCATGGTGCCGAAGACACTGTCGCCGCGCGAGAAACAATTGTACGAGGAACTCGCCCGCGCCAGCTCGCACAACCCGCGGGGATGAGTCCGGGGCACGGCGGCCATCGGCTTCTTCATCAGGAACCCGCTCAACAGGACGGGCGTCCCGCGGACCATGCCCCGGGCGAGCATCATGCAGGTCCATGGAGGAACCGTATGCAACATTCTCGGCCCAATGTCGTCATCTTCATCACGCATGATACCGGGCGCTTCGTCTCGCCCTACGGGCATTCGACGGTGCAGACGCCGCAGTGCGAACGGCTCGCCGCAGAAGGCGTGCGGTTTGCCAACAGTTTCTGCACCTCGCCGCTGTGTTCTCCCAGCCGCGCGTCGATCGTCACCGGGCGGCATACCCACCAGAACGGCGTGATGGGCCTGACGGGCGACGCGACAGGGGCGTTCGACCTGTATCCTTCGGAGAAGCATGCCGCGCGCCTGTTTGCCGACGCGGGGTATGCCTCTCTTCTCTGCGGCTTCGAGCATGAGACGCGCGACTGGCGCACGGCCGGGTTCCACGCCGCCATCGCCGGCAGCGGCGAGTGGCACAACGGCGGCGGTGATCTGCTCGCCTACTCATCCGAGCTCGATGCGTGGCTCGAATCGCGCGACAGGAACAGGCCGTTCTACCTCCAGATCGGCTGCCATGAGACGCATCACTCATGGACGAAAGACGGCACGCAGCCCGACAGCGCGAAGGGCGTGTGGGTCCCGCCCTTCCTCAACGACTGCGAAGACGTCCGGCGTGAAATGGCCGAGCTCCAGGGTGCGGTCAAACGCCTCGATACAGGCCTCGGCATGATCCTTGATGTCTTCGACCGCCATGGCCTTGCGGACGACACGATCTTTGTTTTCACGACGGACCACGGCATTGACGTGCCGCGCGCCAAGGGCACGTTCTACGACCCGGGCATCGGCGTGTTCCACTTCATGCGCTACCCCGCGGGCAACTGGGGCCGCGGCCGCGTGGTCAACGAGCTGATGAGCAACATTGACATCCTGCCCACGCTGCTCGAAGCATGCGGCATCGCCGTGCCTGCACCCATCGTCGGCCGCAGCTTCCTTCCGCTGCTTGCCGGCGGCGCGTACACGCCGAACGACTGCATCTTCGCCGGGAAAACATTCCACGACACCTACGATCCCACCCGCGCCGTGCGCACGAGCCGCTACAAGTACATCCGCTACTTCGAGGTGAACATCTTCCAGGACCTGCGGCTGGCGACGGAGACACGGCGCTCGTATTTCAAGGACGGCTGGCGGCGCACGAGTGTCGAGGAGATCTACGACCTCGAGGCGGATCCGTGGGAGGCAACGAATCTCGCGGGTGATCCTGCGCACGCGGAAGTGCTGGCCGCGCTGCGCCGGCGGCTGCGCGACTGGATGCGCGCGACCGGCGATCCGCTGCTGCGCGGCCCGGTGGAAAGCCCGTTCTACGCGGCGCAGCGCGCGGCGTTCCTGGCGCCTTTGCGTTGATGCCGTTGCGGATTTGCTATACTAGCCGTGCCGTCTTTGGCTGCTGTCCCTATCTGTATCTGTTCAGTCCGGTCACCGCGTCACCACAGGACGAACGCAATGAAGCGCGCATTGCTTGTGTCGGTCCTCATGCTCGTTCCTGCCTGGCCCGCGCGCGTCCTCGCGGGAAAAGGCGAGACAGCGTTTGTCGAGGCGGCGGTTGACCTGCGGAGCAACGGCAGCGCCGCGGTCGTCTACATCGCGCAATATCGCGTCCTGTCAGGCGAGCTGCACGGGTTCTACTTCGAAGGCAACGACCGGCTGCGCGCGAGCATCTTGTGGGACGGCTCCTATGCGGTCGACGATGCGGGCCGGCGGTACGGGCTGTCGATCACGCCGGTCAGTGGGGGCAAGTGGGACATCGTGCTGGCGGATGGCGCCGGTGTATCCGAAGGGCTCGTCACCTATGTCTTCTCGTTCGTGACCGACTTTGCCGAGGCCGGCTATCTCGAGCCGACGACAGCCGAGGACGGGCGGCGGCTCGTCGTCTTCAACTGGTCGCCCGCGCAATGGGACGAAGCGCGCAACCAGGACCATTACACGCTTACGATCCTCACGCCGCACGTCATTCCCGCGCACGAAGTTCCGCGCCAGTATGTTCAGGCGAACAACCTGCTGTTGACTGAGCCGTGGGTGAACCAGAGGTTCCTGATCGATTACCGCAGGCATGAAAGCGGCCGCCTCGAAGTCGTGTTTCACCGCGACAG
Organism: bacterium; assembly: GCA_012514975.1. GTDB lineage: Bacteria > Auribacterota > UBA3054 > UBA3054 > JAAYZF01 > JAAYZF01. Next base: position 3,676 of record JAAYZF010000227.1, on the reverse strand, counting down.
GCCGGGCAACCGGTTCGACATGCGTGTCCAGTTCTACATGCCTGCCGGATGGTTCGCCCTGCAGCCCGCGGCGCGGGAGGGCATCGGCGCGATCAACCGCGACCTTCTGCCGCCCGGCCTGCAGAGCGTGTACGACAGGGTGCGCAGCACGCGCAGGCCGCCTGGCACGCTGCTGGTTCTGGGGCTGATCGCCATCGGCGTCTTTTTCGTCGTCGTCATCGTGCTCAAGCAGAAGTCGATGGTGACCGCGTATCGCGGGCTCGACGCGGTCCGGTGGGAGCGGCTGAACTGGACGCCGCCGAAACTGGTGCTCTCGACGTTCCACAAGCCGGGCAAGGTGTGCGAAGACCTGACGCCGCTCGAAGCGGCGTTCTACCTCGGCATACCGATCAAGCGCATCGTCAGTGCCATGCTCGATTCGTTCGAGGCGGAAGGCTGGATCAGGATCGTCTCGCGCGAGCAGCTCCGCGTCACCGTCAGCAAAAAGCCCGTCTTCGACCAGCTTGACGAATACGAGCGCAGGCTGTTCACCGCCGTGGCGGACGACGGCAGGCTTTCCCAGGCGGAGCTCGAGGATTTCATGAACACCGCGGTGCGCGCCATCCAGCGCAAGGCGTGGGACGCCGACGTCGAGGCGACCAGGACGCACTATGCCGGCACGCTGCGGAAATGGGTCGCCGAACAGCGGCTCCAACACCCTGGCGACGACCTCAATCGCCGCCGCGACGATGACGACTTGTGGTACTACTGGTACCATAATTCGCACGGGTATTACCGCCACTGGTACGCGTTCGATCGCGATCCGTACCGCTACGCGCCGGAGGTGCCGATCGACACGGACCATCTCATCCAGGGCCCGGTAAGCACGGACGTCATCCCGGACATCAACGTCTGCCACGACGCGTGCCACTCGGCCTGCCACTCGGCCTGTCATTCGGCGTGCCATTCGGCGTGTCATTCGGCGTGCCACTCGGCGTGCGTGAGCGGCGGGTCGCACTAGGGATGGAATGGTGGAATGATGGAATGATGGGAAGGTGGATGGATGGATGGATGCGTGGGTGGGTGCAATGCTTATGGGACGCATGCATGAGTCAAGGAAGAGATGTGCAGCCGTTCTTTCCAGAAAACGAACATGGTGAATGAGGCCCCCAACAGCCGTAACGACTCACCGAGTATCATGAGAGATTCCGCCGTCCAGAATCTCTCATGGGTGGACGAGTTCATCGCGAATGTGCGGTCGTACGTGTTTGTGCGCGTCGAAGATGCCGTGCTGATCAGGCGGCCGAACAGGGTGCACAAGCTGAACGAGACCGGGGCGAGGATTCTCGGGGCGCTGCTTGACGGCGCGCTCATCGCGGACGTGCTGGCGCGCATCGGCAATGCGCCCGGCCGCGTGCGTGAGACGGCGGCGTTCCTCTGCGCCGTGCGCCAGGCGCTTGATGGCGGAGCCGGCGCGTTTCCCTCCGGGCCCGCGGTGGACGTCGCGCCGGCCGCGCTCAATGTCACCGCGCTGCCCGTGCTCGCCGAGATCGCGCTGACACACCGGTGCAACCTGCGCTGCGCGTTCTGCTATGCCGGCTGCGGGTGCGCCGGCGCGCCCGGCGGCGCGGCCCGCACGATGGCCACGGTGGATGCCGAGAGGATTCTCGGTGTCATCTGGCATCGCGCACGCGTCCCGTCCGTCAGTTTCACCGGCGGGGAGCCTGCGCTGGTGAACGACCTGCCGCGCCTCGTGCGCCATGCGAAACACCTCGGCATGCGCGTGAACCTGATCACCAACGGCACGGTGGTCACCGAACGCCTGGCGCGCACGCTGCGCGATCACGGGCTCGATTCCGCGCAGGTGAGCATCGAGGGCGTCACCGCCGCGGTCCATGAACGCATTACCGGCGTCGCCGGCTCGTTCGGCCTGACGGTCGCCGGCGCGAGGCATCTGGCCGCGGCGGGCATTGTGACGCACACGAACACCACGCTCTGCCGCTGGAATGCAGCCGAAGCGGCCTTGTTGCCGGAGTTTGCGCGCGATGTGCTCGCGTTCCCGCGTTTCAGCATGAACCTGATGATGCCCGTCGGCGCGGCTGCGCAGGATGAATCGCTGGTGATCGGCTACGCCGAAGCCGGGGCGCACATCGAAGCCGTGCGCACGGCGGCCGAGCTGGCCGGGGTCGAGTTCATGTGGTATTCGCCCGTGCCGTTGTGCCTGTACAACACGATTGCGAACGGCCTGGGCAACAAGGGATGCAGCGCATGCGACGGCCTTCTGTCGATCGGGCCCGGCGGAGACGTGCTTCCCTGTTCTTCGTGGGACGAGCCGGTAGGGAACCTGCTGGCCGAGCCGTTCGAGAAGGTGTGGTCGTCGCGCGCCGCGGCGCGGTGCCGCGCAAAGATGTTCGCACACCCGCGCTGCGCTGCGTGCGAGCATTTCACCGCATGCCACGGTGCATGCCCGCTCTACTGGCGGCATCGTGGGTACGAGGAGCTGCCATGGCGTCCGCATTGCTGACACGGCAAGAACAGGGCATCGTCGTCTTCGCCCTGTGGAGATCGCTGGCGTACGCGCCGCGGCTGGCGTTCAGCCTGCTGTGCATCGGCGCGGGGCTCGCGCTGCAGGCGGCAACGGGGTCCGTGCTGCCGTGGTGCCTGCTCGTGCTCGCAGGCAATCTCCTGCTCGTCGTGCGCGGATATGACAACCGCGTGCAGTACGCGGGATACGAGGCCGGGGCGTCATGGGAGAAAGCCGACCGCGCGGCGCTGGATGCCGTGATCGAGCTCCACAGAAAGATGCGGCGGTGGGACCGCAGCGCCCTTGACGTCACCAACCCGCTGGGCGGCGTTCTCTTCGCGCTGGTCGCCGTCGTCATCGGCGCGATGATCGTGCGCGGAGCGCAGCCGGGCGGCGCGGCATGGATGATCACCGGGGTGAATGCGGCGATCCTTATCGTCCCCCACTGGGTTACCGGCATCCGCTCGATCCTTACCAAACCGGCGCTGGTGATCAAGATAGACACGATCAACGCCGTCACCGCTGCTGCCGCCGCGGCGCTTGCGGGCGCCACGGTCGAATACTTCATGCTGCTCAAGGGAAAGGAGACGAAGCTGCCCGACGACGTCAAGATCAGGGTGAAACTGCCAGAACAGCGCGAAGGGTTCCTCGGACTGTACGGCCAGGTGGTGACGAACACGGTGCAGGGCACGACGTATCCGTACTTCTACACGGTGCTGGTGGCGAAAAAGGGGTTCGGCCTGCGGCGGGCGCACGAGCGGTACACGGCGCCCGAGGGGGTGACGGCTGAGTACTCGGAGCAGGAGGATGTCGAGGTGTTCGTCATACGGCAGACCACGACGAAGACGTCGGGATACCACACGAAACCGGCGGCCGCGGCGCGGCTGCTGGGCGAGGGCGTGCTGGCCGCGCGAGGCGCCTTCGGCTCCTGACGCGGCGGGGCGGGGGAATATCAGCGGTATTATAGCACCAAAATGCCTGAATTGGGGGGCAAACCGCGCGGAAACGCAAGAGACTTGACTTTCGGAAATGAATAGTGTATACTGTTGCCAAGTGTTTGACAGCTTGTGTGGGATAGCGCCGTAACAACTATCGTCACAACAACCAAGGAGCAACGTATGAAGCGCATCGTCAGTCTAGTTCTTGCTGTCAGCCTCGTCTGCAGCCTCGCTG
>JAAYZF010000226.1 GCA_012514975.1 bacterium | reverse complement strand
TCGGACGGTGACCCTCCATACCGACTACCGATCACCGATTATCCCCCATGAGACTGCGTTGGGGGATGCCCAAACGACGGGCACCGATTGCCGATCACCCGCCGTTCCCCATGCTCCGCGCCTCTGAGCCTCTGTGGTTCAGACAGCCGTTCTCACCTTGCCCCTTCACCTCTCGTCCCAGCAATGCATTCCCGGGAACCATCCGCGCAGCCGCTCCATCATCCGTGCCGTGTGATCGCCCCGCCAGTAGAGTCTGCCGCACGCCGTGCAGCGGGCGAAGTGCGTACCATGGAGGTACGACCGCGGAGGCAGATCGTCCTTGATGCTCTCCCTGTCGACCGGTTCGAGCGTCGCATTGCAGTCGCTGCACCGCGAGAAGAGCCGGATGTGCGGTTCGAGGTGGTACGTCGAGACCACCTCCCGGAGCTGTTCGGTCCAGTCCCATGAGGACAGGAGCCAGCACCGGTCGTCCGTCCGGCAGAGCTCGTGGATCATCTTGCTGTCGCGGGTGAGGAGGATGCGCCCCTCGCGCCGCGCGCGTTCGAGCAGCACGCGGTCGTCCTCGCCCTGCGTGGATGCGCAGTCGAATCCGAGCAGGCGGAGCCATTTGCCCAGCCTGCCCACCATGGCGTCGGCGAGGAATGTCGGGGGAGAGATCATGGCCGAACCTCATGCTGCACGTTCACCTCCATTATAGCATACGACACACGCAGATACACCGACGACCGGCGTCACATCCCCAATTGCGAATTCGCCGCGAAACAGGTGAGGAACGGAAGTCACGATTTGGGGCCTGACCCCATTCGGTTCATGCGGGGACGGGAGATTTATGCTATAATGCCGCAGCATGAGGACGCACATCGACATCGACGGTACCGCGTTTCGCATCAACGGCGTTCCCGCGTACCCCGGCCGCGTGCATGACGGCAGGCGCATCGAGGGCCTCCTGTTCAACAGCCGCATGATCCAGGCCATATTCGATGACGGGAATCCTGCCACCGCCGTTCACTGGCGCTATCCAGACACGGGCACGTGGGACCCGGAGCGCAACACGAGCGAGTTTTGCGCGGCATTGCCTGTGTACCGCAGGCATGGCCTGCTCGGCGTCACCGTCGGCCTGCAAGGCGGCGGCCCGGTGTTCAACGACGTGTATCATCAGTACGTCAATTCTGCCTATGCGCCCGACGGCACGTTCAAGCCGGCGTACTTCGACCGCCTGCTCCGCGTGCTGCGCGCCGCCGACGAGGCGGGCATGGTGGTGATCGTCAACTACTTCTACTGGAAGCAGGCGCAGCGGCTCGAATCGGATGCCGTCATCACGCGCGTCACTGAACGCGTGACTGACTGGCTGCTGCGCTCGGGTTTCCGGAATATCCTTGTGGACGTGATGAACGAGGCCAACACATGGCCGGGCACGACCGATCTGCTCAGCCCCGCGCGCGTCCATGAGCTCATCGGGATCGTGCAGCAGACGAGCCTTAACGGCCGGCGGCTGCTCGCCGGCGTTAGCACGTGCGGCGGCGATGCGCTTCCCGCGCCGCAATGGC
>JAAYZF010000024.1 GCA_012514975.1 bacterium | reverse complement strand
GCGCTGCTCGAACTCGGTGAAGTCCTCGATGCTCTTCAGCGCGCGTTGCGAGCCGAAGAGGCGCTGGATGTTCACGCCGCGGAGCGTCGGCGTGTCGAGCCGGTGCCTGAACTCCTGCGGCCGGATGTCGCCCACGAGATGCGTGGCGCCGTCCGCATGGCCGTTCGCGTGGCAGTCGAAGCAGGCGACGCCGCGGCTCGACTCGGCCGAGCGACGGTCGTCGGTCTGGTTGAACTGCTGTTGCGGGAACGGGGTGACCAGGAGGCGCAGGCCCTCGAGCTGCTTCGGATTGAGGATGCCATTGAAGAGCTCGAAGTAGTTCATGATGGTCACGGCCTTCCCCTGCGACACGTCGCCAAGGTCGGTCCGCGTCGTCAGGTAGATAGGCGCGGGGAACTCGGGCAGGAAGTGATCCGGCAGATCGTAGTCAAGATCGAATCGCGTGAGATCGCGCGCCTCCTGCTTCTTGATCTCGTCGATCACGAACTGCGGAAACAGCATGCCGCCCTCGGGATGATTCGGATGCGGCAGCGGGTAGAACCCTGATGGCCAGAGGCCCTTCTCGCGCACCTCGCCCGGCGCCATGCCGGCCAGGTCATCCCACGTCGCCCCCTCGGGCAGCTTCACGCGGACGCCTGCCTGCACGGCTTTCCTGCCCGCGGACATCATGACGCCTTCCGCGGGCCGGTCGGCCAGGTCGTACCGCTCGTCGAGCAACGCCTTGTGCCGCTGCATGATCTCAGCTTTTGCGCCGGTCATGCGTTCCTTGACAGCCGTGAACGACTCCTTCATGACGACCGGCGAGTAACTGCTTGGCGGCGGATCCTGCGCGTACACCGCGTTCAGTGCAACGACAGCGAAAGCGATGCCCGCGGAAACCGTCCTGGAGTTGAGGTGTGTGTTCATGATGCGGCCTCCATTCTGTGCGTGCGTGAACGCCCTCCGATGCACAAAGGATACCATTAAACGACAGCGGTGTCAAATCCTGGACCGGGTTGACCGACGCGGCGTTTCCTGTTATACTTTCGCATGACTTCGAATCCGACTGACGAGAAGCACACGCCGGTCGCGGCGGACGGGCAGGCGGTTACGACACCACCCGTTGATGGCGGCAACGCGGCGCCGCCGGCCAGTGCGCGCCCTGCGCCGCCCCCGGATGACGAGGAAGGCGACGCGTCGCGCAAAGAGGTGATCCTCTACGCCGCCGGCAACATCGAGAACGCCATCGCCAACCAGTTCTTCGGCGTCATCAACCTCCTCATGGTCGTTGCGATGGGCATCAGCCCGCTGCTGATCGGCCTTGTCATGGGGATCAAGACCATCTGGGATGGCGTCACCGACCCGGTGATGGCCTACATCACCGACAACACCCGGAGCCACTGGGGCCGGCGCAGGCCCTACATCCTTGTCGGCGGCGTGGGCCGGATCATGTTCCTGCTGCTCGTCGTCGCCTTCTTCCCGCAGAGCGAGCGGATGAAGACGAACGCGGACCTCGAGGCGGAGAAAAAGGCTGCCGACGCCTCGCGTTCCGCCGCCATCGTCAAGGGCGCCGGCGCCACCAATGCGCTCGCAGCCTTCCACCCGGCGCCCACAGGGATGACTGAGCTCGCCGCGGCAGCCGGCACGGGCCTCGTGGCTGCGGCCGAGGTCGTTGCCGCTTCGACTGCCGCTCCTGCCGCGCGTCCCAAGCCAAGAGGCAACCCGTTCTCAACCATGGTCGAGGGGGTCAAGGCGTTCAGCGATCCCGCGTATTCGGACCAGCGGGCATTCATCATCTACGTTCTTGTCATCGCGCTGATCTTCACCACGCTCACCACCATGATGTCCGTGCCGTACTATGCGCTTGGGATCGAGCTGTGCCCGTCGTACAACGGGCGGACGCGCGTGGTGACCTACCGGGCCGTGGTGGACAAGGTAGCCGGGCTGGTGGCGCCGTGGGTCGCGCCGTTCTGCTTCCTCCTCTGGTTCAAGACGGCGCTTGACGGCCTGCTCTGGGTGGCCGTCTTTGCCGTGCTCATCGGCGTGCCCAGCACCGTCCTCATGGTCATGTACACGCATGAACGCACGCACATCACCGTGCAGAAGTCCGGCAAGATGCAGTTGGGCTTCTGGAAATCCATGTGGTACACGCTCAAGAACCCACATTTCCTGAAGATATTCGCGCTCTACGAGTTCATAGGCTTCTCGAACGGGTTGTTCACACAGATCGGCACGTTCCTCAACATCTACTGGGTGATGGGCAGCGCGCTGAAAGGCACAAGCCTCGGCGCGGCAGTCGGCATGGTTGCCTGGGCGCTTGGCTTCGCCTCGCTGCCGCTGCTCAACTGGGCGTGCAGGCGGCTCCAGAAGCATAACACGCTCCGCATTGCCGTCATCTGGATGAGCATCGGCTGCGTCCTGAAATGGTGGTGCATGACGCCCGAGCATCCCGAGTACCAGTTCATCCTCCCGTTCTTCTTCTCGATCGGCATAGGCAGCGTCTCCGCCGTGCTCTCGACCATGATGGCAGACGTGACCGACGTTGACGAGCTGTACACCGGCACGCGCCGCGAGGGCATGTTCGGCGCGACAATGGCGTTCCTGATGAAGACGATCGGCTCGCTGACACCCGTGCTCGCCGGCGCGATCCTCGTCCTTTCCGGCTTCGATCCCGAGCTGCAGGTCCAGACGCCGAAGACGATTCTCAACATGCGCCTGCTCTATTCGTTTGTGCCTGGCGGCATGCTGCTCTTCTCGCTTTTCCTGCTCTGGCGCTATCCGCTCACGAAAGAGCGCACGGCGGAGATCAAGGCCGAGCTCAAGCGCAGGCATGAGGCGGCCGCCGGGGCTGCAACGGCGTGAGTGCAGTGCGCGGCGTCATGCCGCGCTTTGACATACAGGCGCGCGAGGCCACACAATGCACCCAATGAACAGCGACCAGTCCATCGCCAGCCGCATCAGCGAATTGCGCACACGGCGCCGCGCCGTCATCCTTGCCCACAACTACCAGCGCGGCGACGTGCAGGACATCGCCGATTTCGTCGGCGACTCGCTCGCCCTGTCGCGCCAGGCGGCGAAGACGGATGCGGAGGTGATCGTCTTCTGCGGCGTGCACTTCATGGCCGAGACGGCGAAAATCCTCTCGCCCGGCAAGACCGTCCTGCTGCCCGACATCAACGCCGGCTGCCCCATGGCGAACATGCTGACGCGGCGCGAGCTGCTCGAATTCAAACGCCGGCATCCCGGCGCGCTTGTCGTCGCCTACGTCAACTGCTCAGCCGAGATAAAGGCGGAAGCCGACGTCTGCTGCACGTCGGCGAACGCGGTGAACGTCATCAATTCGCTTCCGCCTGACCGCGAGATACTCTTCGTGCCCGACCAGAGCCTTGGCGACTGGGTGCGGCGCACGACCGGCCGGCCACTCGTCCTCTGGCCCGGGTACTGCCCGACGCATCACCGCATCCTCCGGCGCGACGTCGAGGAGATGCGCGCCGCGCACCCGGGCGCGCCCGTGTGCGTCCATCCCGAATGCACACGCGACATTGTCGACCTGGCTGACTTTGTCGGCAGCACGTCGCAGATCATCAGGTACTGCCACGAGACGGACGCGCCCGCGTTCATCATCGGCACCGAGGTCGGCATTCTCCATTCGCTGATGAAGCAGAACCCCGCCAAGTCGTTCCATGCGCTCTCACCACTCGCCGACTGCCCGAACATGAAGCTGATCACGCTCGAGAAGGTGCTGTGGAGCCTCGAGGACATGAAGTACGAGATCACGCTTGACGAGACGCTGCGGCTGCGCGCCTTCCAGTCCGTCGAGCGGATGATCGGCCTGTGAGACGATGGTCACGCCGCAACTGGCCGCGGCGGGATTGCAATTCTGGTACGATACTACTATAATAATTCAGTTGCCTGGCCATTGTACTGTGACCGCGGGAGAAACAAGTGCGTGGCGCCTAACCATTCTACAGGAGGTCGTATGAAGAGGCTTGTGGCATCAGTACTCGCGTTGTCGCTGCTGCTCGGCTGCGCGTCGGTTGACAGCACGAAGAGCTTCAACGGCATGCGGGTGAGCGACCCGTCGGCGACGCCGATCGCGCACATCAACGCCGATACGTGGGGCATCTACTTCTTCAGCATCCCGCTGTTCTATCCGTACGAGGAAGGCTATGTCGACATCGACACCACCGTCGGCCTCGTCACGTCCGAGGCGCGGCGCATCGGGGCGAACCGCGTGACGGACATGCAGTCGGACGTGACGAGCGTCTGGCTGCCGTTCACGTTCGTCCTGTTCTACAAGGAGTGCCAGGTGTCGGCGAATGCCGTCAGATGAGTGCGGTGAGTGGCTGCATGAATGCAAGGCCGCCGGCGTGCGCCGGCGGCCTTGCCTGTTTCCCGCCGGCGCCGCGTCAACGCTCGATTGCGCCCACCCAGCCGAAATGGGGGATGAACTCGAACGGTTTCACCTGCTCGAGCGCGGGCAGCATGCCGTTCCATTCCGCGGCGTTGCTTGCAACCACAATGTCTTCCGGCCCAAAGGCGGCCAACGGCAGCGCGCGCGAGGCACATGCGCCCGAAAGCAATTGCAGCTTCCGCCAGTCAAATCCCATCAGCCATGCGCACACCGTGTCCACGGCAACAGGATTCCGCCCGGCGAGAATGACGCCGCACGGCTTGGCGTCCGGGGCCAGCGGCCCCTCGCCTTCGCCCGCGATGATGGCGTCGACGAGCGCAAGGTATCTGCGGTTGGGGAGTGCGGAGTCTGGAATGCCCGCCCCGCCCCTCGCGGCGACCGCAAGGCCGGCATAGTAGAACAGGCACTTGTTCAGGTCGACCGTCATGCGCCATGTCGTGTCATTCCCGCGCCAGTTGCCGCTGCGGATGATCGTGTGTGTATCTCCGAGCAAGGCTTTGCCGATGCGCTTGACCGGGCGGAACACGTGGCTGAGCCACGCGGGCGAGCGGTACAGGACTCTCTTGATCTGCGTCATCATCACGCGTTCGAACCGTGTCTTGACCGTGCCGTGCGGGAACTGGTCGCCCCCGTGTTCCGGGTCGCCAAGGACGTAATGGGGCAGCCAGTTCTTGTCGCCATTGATGCCGACGAGATTTTTCAGCGCGGCAGTCAGCCCGGTCTTCTTGTGCGTCTTCAGCTTCGGCAGGTTGATCACGACATCCGCGTCGAGCACCGTCCTCGAAAGGAGATACTCGTGCACGTCGCCGCGATGGTGCCTGTTGGTCGTCTCGATATCGTAGTCCGCACCGTAGAATCCGTGTGTGGGGGAGATTCCATGGAATTCGCTTGCCGCGCCCACATTGACCGCGGCATACCCCTTGGGATCGCCCGGAAGACGCGTGCGCCTCACGATCACATCGTCCTTCGCCTCCCATTCCTCGCGCCGCAGATCAAGCAGCTCCACCGGAACAGGCGACCAGGCCTTGTACCAGTCGACGAGATTCGCCACGCCGGTCACACGGCAGATTTCCGCGAAAGAGGAATCAGTCTGCGGCGCATCGCAGATGACCACCCGGCCCCGGCCGCCGAGCGCAAGGAGGACGTAGTCGCAGACGGCGCGGATGATCGAGCCGTGCGTGACGACCTGCTCCCATTCATCCGGGCGCGTTTCATGGCACTCCTTGATGAAATTGGGCTTGAGCACCACCGTGTCGCCCGGGGACACAAGCGCCCGCAAGGGATTCCATCCAGGCCCGTCGGGCGCGCCGAACAGCAGGGCGAGCGCCTCGCGCACGGCTTCATACGTCCTGTTGGTGCGATCCGTCTGATCTGTCCGATCTGTCTGATCTGCCGGATATCCTGGCAGTGACGCCAGCTCGGGATAGCGCTCCGGCGGGTCGAAGGGTGGCACGACAGGATACCGGGCCGATCCTGCGCGGGCAACGGCGACGCGATTGTCTTCAAACCAGCTTTTGTTCATGCCTCTTCCCTGTTCCCGGAACGCGTGCCTGCCCCGGCCCGGTTGACTGCTCCGACAGCCGCGGCGCACAAAGCGCATCCAAGCGCCGCTTCGCCGATGATCGTGCCCGCAACGGCGCCCATGATGCCGTAGGCCATTACGCCGGTGATGACCGCCGCAAGACTCACCACCGCGCCAAGGAGGGCCATCGCTGCCGCACGCCGCTGTGCGTGACAGGCGTTCAGCGTCTGAAACGCGATCACCCGCACGGGCGCAAGCGCGAACTGCCAGACAGCCACCGAGAGCAGGACGCCGCTGTCCGCGTACACTGGCCGGTACACCAGGGCGACAAGGGGACGGGCAATGACGGAGAGCACCGCGCTCGCCGCCAGGCCCGCTGCCATGCATACGCCTGCGACGCGCAGGAAGAACAGGCGGCGCGCCGCTGCGTCCCCGCGCTCGATCCGCGTGTACCGCGCGAGGTAGACGAAGCTGAACAGCGCGGTAAGGCTTATCGCGACATAGACAAGGCGGTATGACGCGCAGTACAGCCCCGCGGCGCTTTCGCCGCGAAAGGCATACACGGCGATGATGCCCGCGTTCTCGTGCAGGAGGACCGCCGCGGAGGCGAGCATGATCGGCACGGCGGGGAGCCACGTCGCCGCGCGCGGCGAGGCGAACATGCGCGCGCCGTGCCGCCGCGCCCACAGCACATACAGGAACACGTTCTCGGCAAGAATCGCCGCGCCGAACGCGAGCGCCGCCGCCGCACCGTCCGCCGTGCCGCGGACGAACGCGAGCAGCAGGCCGAGATACACCACACGCCCGCCGATGTAGTAGATCGTCACCGGCCACGTCCATTCAACGCCGTAGAACAGGTTGACGACATTGATGCACTGCGGCAGGAACGAGAACGCGTACATCACGGTCATCGTCCCGGCCATGCCGGGGAGGAGGAACCCGGCGGCAAGGCTGAGGACGAAGAGCGCGAGGGACGTGACGGTGCGCAACGCGACGAGCTCGCCGGCACAGCGTCTGAGCAACGGCTCGTCCAGGCCGGCTGCGTGGCGCGTGGCCACGGTATCGATGCCGGAGAAGGCGAAGAGGGCGAGGTAGTTGACGATGGTGAACGCGACGTTGAGCGCGCCGAACCCCTGTTCGAGCAGGCGGTTGGCGAGCCAGATGTTCGCGACGAACATCATGGCCTTGCTGGCGACATTGCCCGCGGCGACCCAGAAGAAGCGGGTGCCGATCAGCGCCAGGTGGGTGCGTGTGTGGGGAGTGGTCTGGTTCACGGTCACTCGGCCGGGGCGGCGCCTACAGCCTCACGATCTTCGCGCTGCGGATGCCCTTGCACGCGTTGCGCGTGTCGACGACAAGCCTGGCGTGTTTCACCACGAACCGGTAGTCTACGTTCGAGTGGTCGGCCAGGATCACCACGCAGTCGGACGCGGCAAGAGCCTTTTTCGTGAGCGGCTTTGACGCCGCCACCCCGCCGTCCAGCCGCACACGCGGGACGAACGGGTCGTGGAACGCCACTTTCGCGCCCCGCTTCACCAGCCCTTCCCACACCTCGAACGCGGGCGACTCGCGCACGTCGTCGATGTTCTTCTTGTACGCCATGCCCAGCAGCAGAACCTTCGACCCGTTGACGCTCCTGCGCCGCGTGTTGAGCGCGTCGGCAACGAGCGTGACGACATGCCCGGGCATCGAGGAATTGACTTCGTCGGCAAGCTCGATGAACCGCGCCTTGTAGTCGAACGTCTTCATCTTCCACGAAAGATACAGCGGGTCGATCGGTATGCAGTGTCCGCCAAGGCCCGGCCCCGGGTAGAACGGCATGAACCCGAACGGCTTCGAGCTTGCCGCGCGGATCACCTCCCAGACATCCACATCGAGATACTTGCACATGATGGCCATCTCGTTGACCATGCCGATGTTGATGCTGCGGAACGTGTTCTCGAGCAGCTTCGCCATCTCCGCCGCCGTGCAGGAGGAGACGGGGATGACGGTGTCGAGCACGCTGCCGTACAGCGCGGCGGCGAGCTTCGTGCAGCTCTTTGTCACGCCGCCGACGACTTTCGGCGTGTTCTTCGTGTTGTACCTCGGGTTGCCCGGGTCGACGCGCTCGGGCGAGAAGGCGACAAAGACGTTCGTGCCGACCGTGAACCCGCGTTCCTCGAGCAGCGGGATGATCAGCTCGTTGGTGCTGCCGGGGTAGGTCGTGCTCTCGAGCACGAAGAGAAGCGGCGCCTTCATGTGCGGAAGGATCGCGTCGCGCGCGCTGATGATGAACGAGATGTCCGGGTCGCCCGTTTTGCTCAGCGGCGTGGGTACGCATACGGAGATGCAATCGATCGTGCGGACGGCCGAGAAGTCCGTCGTGGCGGAGAGCCGTCCTTCCTTGACGAGGCGTTTGAGCACGGCGCTGTCGACATCCTGGATGTAGTTGGCCCCGCGGTTGATCATCGCGACCTTCTTCGCGTCGAGATCAATGCCCGTCACCTTGTATCCGCCGCGCGCGAACTCGACCGCGAGCGGCAGGCCGACGTACCCGAGGCCGACGACGCCGATGTGTGCGCTCCTGTCTTCGATTTTCCTGAGCAGATTGGTCATGGTGCCTCACGACTCCTTCAATACACGCTTGAAATAGGCGATGGTGCGCTTCAACCCCTCGTCAAGATTCACCGACGGCTTCCATCCCAGCTTCTGCTTCGCGAGCGAGATGTCCGGCTGGCGCTGCGTGGGGTCGTCCTGCGGCAGCGGCTTGAACACGATTGTCGATTTCGCCCCGGTCAGCCGGAGCACCTTCTCCGCCAGCTCCATGATGGTGAACTCGGCGGGGTTGCCTATGTTGACCGGGCCGAAGAAATCGTCAAGGTTCATCATGCGCACGGCGCCCTCGACAAGGTCGTCGATGAAGCAGAAAGAACGGGTCTGCCCGCCTTTGCCATACACGGTGAGCGGCTCGCCGCGCAAGGCCTGGACGACGAAATTCGATATCACGCGCCCGTCGTCCGCCTGCATGCGCGGGCCGTAGGTGTTGAAGATGCGGATGATCTTCGAGTCGACGCCGTTCTGCCGGCGGTAATCGTACATCAGCGTCTCGGCCACGCGCTTGCCCTCGTCGTAGCAGCTTCGTACGCCGATCGGGTTGACGTTGCCCCAGTACGACTCGGGCTGCGGATGGACTTTCGGATCGCCGTAGACCTCGGATGTTGACGCCTGGAGGATGCGCGCCTTCACCCGCTTGGCCAGCCCGAGCATGTTGATCGCGCCCATGACGGATGTCTTGACCGTTTTGACGGGATTGTACATGTAGGCGTTCGGCGATGCCGGGCACGCGAAGTTGTAAATCTGGTCGACTTCGAGCAGGATGGGAGTGGTGATGTCGTGGCGGATCAGCTCGAAGCGCGGATTGCCGAGCAGGTGGGCGACGTTGTCCTTCCGCCCGGAGAAGAAATTGTCGAGGCAGACGACGTCGTTGCCGTCAGCCACGAGGCGTTCGCACAAGTGGCTGCCAATGAATCCTGCGCCGCCGGTTACCAGTATGCGTTTCGTTGCCATATGCCTCTTTGTTTGCTGCGCAATTGTTAGTTCGCTTCGCGTTTCCGCGTTTCACATTCCAAGCACGTCGGCCATGGTGTACAGCCCCGGCTTCGCCCGCGCGAGGAACACCGCCGCGCGGAGCGCCCCCACGGCGAACGTGTCGCGGCTGCCCGCCTTGTGCGTCAGCTCGATGCGTTCCCCTTCGGCGGCGAAGATGACCGTATGGTCGCCGACGACGTCGCCGCCGCGCACGGCGTGGATTGCCAGCTCGTCCGCGGGGCGCGCGCCGACGTCCCCCTGGCGGCCATGCACGCGTCTGAGCGCGCGGCCCGCCATGCCGCTCTCGATCATGTCGGCAAGGCGGAGCGCGGTGCCGCTTGGCGCATCCTGCTTCCTGCGGTGATGCATCTCGACGATCTCGACGTCGTACCCCTCGTCGAGCACCTGCGCCGCGCGTTTCGTGAGCGCAAAGAGAAGATTCACTCCCACGCTGAAATTCGGCGCATGAATGACGGGGACGATCTTCGCCGCGGCCGCCACGGCGGCCTTGCCCGCGGCGTCCACGCCCGTCGTGCCGATCACCATCGCCTTTTTCATCGAGCTGCACAGCGCGACGCGCTGGGCAACGCCTGCCGGAAGGGCGAACTCGATCATCACGTCTGCCGGCGCAAGCGCGGCGGCAGCGTCGGACGTGATGATCACCTTGTTCTCGCCGATGCCGGCAAGCAGCCCCGAGTCCTGGCCAATACACGGGCACCCCGGCATGTCAAACGCGCCGGCAATGGCCGTGTCGCTCCGCTCTGACGCGCAGGCTATGATCCGTCGTCCCATGCGGCCGGCCGCGCCGCAGACAGCGATCCGTATGATGCGTTCATCGTTCATGGCACATCGTTCATCGTTCATAGTCGATGGCGTGCGACCGCCGTCGTTCCTGGTGTCGTCCCTGTCCCTTCTGTCCTTTTGGTCCTTCTCGTCCCTTTGGTCCTTTTCACCTATGCCTCGAGCACGTCTCCGATGGCGGTCATCACCTGTTCGACGGTGATGTCAGCCATGCAGTTCCGGCCTTTCGGGCAGCGGCGCTTGTAGCACGGGTCGCATTCCGACGGGCGGACGACCCTGTTGAGCTGGCCGTACGGGCCATGGCGCACGGGATTTGTCGGGCCCATCAATGCCACCGTCGGTGTCTGCACGGACGCAGCGAGATGCATCGTGCCGGTGTCGAGCGTGACGACAATGCGTGCATCGGCGCATGCGGCGAGCAGCTCGACGAGCGAGAGCGTGCCGGCGCATGCGGCGACCATGGTTTCAGGGCAGCCGGCGCTGATCGTCTTTGCGCGGAGCGCATCGAGCGCCCCGGCCTGGCCCTGGTCGCCTGTCAGGAGCACCTTGAGCCCGTGGCCCGAGGCGAGCGAAGCGGCGACCGAGGCGAAGCGGTCGGGCAGCCACTCCTTCGTGTGCCACCGCGCCGCGGGCGCGACGATGCAATAGCCGCGCGGTTCGAGCCCGAGCCTTGCGCGAACGCTGGCACGGTGGTGGCCGAGCGCGGTCCACTCCCATGCCGCGGCGGGTTTCTCCATGCCGAGCGACCTGAGCGCGGCGAGGCAGCAGTCAACGGCGTGGGTATGCGCACGATCCACTTCGATGCGGCGGTTGTAGACGAGCCGCGCGCCTTCGCGCGCGTCCGCATACCCGACGCGCAGCGGCGCGCCTGTCACCGCCGTCATCACCGCGCTGCGCGCCAGGCCCTGCAGGTCGATCACAATGCCATACCGGCCCCGGCGCATTTGGGCGCACAGGCGGGCGAACTGCCGCGCTCCGTCCCATGCGCCGCTCCACGTCCGCCAGGCGCCGCGCTCGAACGGGATTGCCCGGTCAAGCCCCGCGGCGGAGACGAGCGGGACATACTCGGTGTTGGCCACCCAGTGCAGCTCCGCGCCGGGGAACAGGCGGCGCAGGCCGGGCACTATGGCAAGCCCGTTGACGACATCGCCGAGCGAGCTTGGTTTGATGACCAGGATTCTCAGAACATGGCCTCGTGGATGCGGGCGGGCGTGTCGCCGGGCCCAATCACCGGCAGCAACTACATCTCGGCCTCGATGTCCTTGATCTCGGGAATCTCCTTTTGCAGCTCGCGGAGCACGAAGCCCTTCAATGTCATCATCGCGCCCGGACACCCGCTGCATGCCCCTTCGAGCTTCACCTTCACCACATTCTCCGGCGTGACGTCGCGCAGGTAGCATGCGCCGCCATGCGTGGCGAGCATCGGGTTGATTTTCTCGTTGATCACTTTATTCACGCGTTCTCTCATGTCTGTCCTCGGCTGTTGTCACAAAGCGGGTGCGGCATCCGCTTTGTGGTTACGTTGCTACGTCACGTATACTTTCGCGCACTGCTCCGGCAATACGACCAGCGCCACCAACCACTGGCGATGAACGATGAACGATGAACGATGAACGTTCACCGCACGCCGCACACCGCATCGAATTCCTTTACACGCGCCCTGAGCTGCGCGTCCTTCAGCCTTCTGAACCGGTCGCAACTGAAATCGGCGACGTTGAACGAGCCCATGATCGAGCCCCAGCGCAGCGCCTGCCTGACCGCCGCATGGTCCGTCCTGCCAAGCCGGGCGAGGCAGCCGGCAAAACCGCCCGCGAACGAATCGCCCGCGCCCGTCGGGTCGACCACGCGCTCGACCGGATACGCGGGCACGGCGGCAAAGAAGCCCTTCCTGCCGAAGACCATGGCGCCATGCTCGCCCTTCTTGACGACGCAGTAGTCGAGGCCGAACGACAGCATCGCCTTGCCCGCGCGGATCAGGTTCCCCTCGCCGGTGAACATGCGCGCCTCGCCGTCGTTCATGATCACCATGTCTACCTTCTTGAACACGGCGCGGAGGGCGTCGCGCGTCTCGCGAATCCAGAGGTTCATGGTGTCGCAGATGCGATATGCCTTCCCGCCCATCTCGCCTATGACGTGAAGCTGCAGTTGCGGATGGATGTTCGCGAGGAACAGGAAGGGCGCCCTGGCGTACTCGGCGGGCAGCTTGGGCTCGAACCTGGCGAACACGTTGAGCTCCGTCGAATGCGTGTCCGCTGCGTTGAGATCGTTCATGTACGAGCCGGCCCAGCGGAACGTCCTGCCGCCGCGAATGGTCTCGATGCCGCGTACGTCTATGCCGCGCCGTTCGAGAAACGCGATCTCCTTCGCGGGGAAATCGTCTCCGACGACGCCGACGATGCCGACCCGCGTCTGGAAACTCGCGCTGACGGCGAAGTGGATGACTGAGCCGCCGAGCATTTCCTCGCGGGAGCCCGCGGGTGTGGTGACGGTGTCAAGGCCTATGGAGCCGACGGCGGTGATCTTGGGGACGCTCATTTGATTTCAGATTTCAGATTTAAGATTGGAGGTGCGGTTCAGGAGACATGGGCGCATATCGCTGTTTCAATCCGCAATCTGCAATCCGCAATCTGCAATAATCACGGTTCCCACGCGGGCTGGCCGCAGAACGGGGCGTCCTGGACGAGCGTGCTCGACTTGCCCGTCTCGCTGTCGAGCAGCATGAGGCGTGCGCCGCTGCCGTGGACGCGCGCGAACGCGATATGGCGCGAATCGCGCGCCCAGCTTGGCTGTTCGTCATTGGACGGGTCGTTCGTCAACTGGTACATTTCATTCGATGCAAGGTCGTACATGCAGATGTCGAAGTTGCCGGCCACCTGCGCGACGAAGCAGATTTTCTTGCCGTCAGGAGACCACGCGGGCGACGCGCAGTAGGGCGACCGCGCCGAGGTTGTCAGCCTGCGCGGCTTGCCGCCCGAGGCGCTTATGAGGTAAATCTGCGGCTTGCCCGTGCTTTCGTCCGACGAGTAGGCGATCTGCCTGCTGTCGGGCGACCACGCGGGAGACGACTCGACGGCGCGGCCGGCGGTGAGGCGCTTGCGGTTGCCGCTCGACAGGTTGACGACGTAGAGCTCGGGCTGCCCGTCCTGGTCGAGTATCACCGCCATCGACGAGCCGTCGGGCGAAACGGCCGGGCTGGTGTTCATGCCCGGCCGCGCGAGCAGGCGCTGCACGTCGCCGCCGGCGATCTTTCCCTTGTAGAGGATCGGCCTGCCTTCCATGTATCCGCTGAAGACGTAGTGCTGCCTGTCGGGATACCAGTCCGGAAAGAGGCACAGCGTTTTGTAGTGCGTCAACGCGCGCTGGTTGCGCCCGTCAGCGTCGCAGAGGTAGATGTTCTTCGTTCCGGTGGAGCCTTTGACGAAGAGGAGCTTCGAGGTGAAGAAACCCTTCCCGCCGAGCACGGCCACGATGATGTCGTCGGCGATCGTATGGGCAATCACCGAGTAGGACGACGCGGCGCCTGCGTACCGCTTGCCGAACACCCGCTTGCCGTTCGCGGGAGAGTAGAGGGTGAACTCGACGCTGAGCTGCGCCGTGCCCGACGCGGCGCCCTTGCCGAGAAGCTGCGCGCCAAGGTTTGCCCAGTTGCGGAAGTGGACGGTTCCCTTCTGCCGGTCTGCGCTGTCGAGCGTGCGGATGTCGGCATCGCTTGCGGTAATCGGGATGAACGCGCCGTGGCGGATAAGATCCGCTTTGACGATGCGGGCAATGCCCTGCGCATCGCCGAAGTCGGGAATGACGAACGTCATTTCCTTCTTTGCGCCGCGCACGATCGCATCAAGGTAGATGACATCGCCCTGTGCGCGCGCCTCGGGCGCAACGCCGAGCAGGCATGCCACCGCACACATCATTGTCGTCAGCCGCATACTCATAGTTTCACCATGCCTCAGGGTAACTGTTGTGTAATTATACGCATTTGCCCGAAGGGTGTCAAACCTGTCCGCGGTTGCGCACCGCGGGTTCCTTCCGTTCCTTGCGTCCCGTTCGTCCCTCATGTCAGCGCCTGCCGGCTTTCCTTGCGCGGAATGGCGCGCTTTTTGGTATACTTGTAGCCTAACACAACCGGGAGACGCAGCATGAGAAACGCGATCACCTTCCGCGCCGGTACCATTGTAGCCACATGTGCGTTCACTCTCCTTGCATCGGCGGCCGACGGACCGTCCGGGCGCACGAATGCGGTGAACGTAACGGTGGACGGCTCGTCGCGCCACCAGACCATCACTGGCATGGGCGCGATGATCTATCCGTATGCCGGCGCGTACGACGAGCCGGATTTCCCCGACGTGTTCGCCCGCGACACCGGGTGCTCGATCGCGCGCATGGAAGTGATTCCCGATGCGCTGGCTGAGCAGCCCGCCGATCTTGAGATCTTTCTGAGCGAGCCGCTAAGCCAGAGCGTCGCGCGCCTCGACTTTTCCGTTGACACGATCAAGGTTGTCGGCGATGTGATCAAGCCGATTGTCGATCGCAGGC
>JAAYZF010000225.1 GCA_012514975.1 bacterium | reverse complement strand
CTCCGCGTCCACCACCTGCGTCACCCCGGCCCCGGCATGAAGAAACTCCCCGAGCGGGCACACCTGCGCCCACCCGTCCGCCGCCATCACAAAGCCGCCGTCACCGTCACCCATCCCGTGCCCCCTCTCTCCGGCGCGCCACCCGCGCCCTCAAGAGAGACATGGGATCAACAAGACCAATCTCGCCAGATGTAAAAGAGCCGCCGCGCGTGCGGGCGCGCGGCGGCCGTGGGCGTCAGTTGGCACCGACTTGGTGATCGACGTTTGTCGATCTGTCACCCACCGGGCTGTACCACGCCCCCTCGACGAGAGCCTGCTCGTCTGCCGTGGGTTTTGTTTTCCAAGTCGCCGTCAGCGTTCCTTTGTGATCGTGGACTTTGGCGATCTTCGCCATCATCACCGTGCATCCCGCCACCTCGCCCGTCGCGTAGATGTATTTCACAACCTGTCGCAGCCGCTCGATTCTCCACGCAACCTCCGTGTCACTGCCGCTGTCGGCGGTCAATTCCACACCGAGAAGAACAGTCGTCATAATTCTCCTTTCAGGTCGCAATCTGCGACCCTGTTTTCGATCTGTACTCGATCCACACCAGTGAGCCGATCACGTACCTCCAAATCCTGTCACCGCACCTCCTTTCGTTTTGAGTTCGAGCGCCCTTCAGGCGGGCGCTGCTTGTTGGTGTGATGCGCCAGCAGCAGTCCGACCCGGTGCTTCTGCACCAGCGGGTTGAGCAGCTCGCGCATGAAATGGGACACGTCCTTCTGGGAATTGGAATCCCCGCCCAGGTAGGCGAAGGCCGGGTCAACCATCACCAAGTCGAAGGGGCCGCGCCCGGAGATCAGCGCATCTAGCGTGATGCCGAATGCGTCGCTCACCGTGTCGCAGATGGTGACGACCCGAATGTTCGAGAGCGCCCGTTCACGCTTTTCGGGCGTCAGGTCATCGCAGCCCTTTAGGACGCCGTCGCGCATCTCGGCCAGGTCGCCCTCGTCGTTCTCGGCCTGTAGCAGCAGAACCTTCATGCCGCTGGCCGTGAACGTGTCGCCGGGCTCGACCCCGAACAGCGCCTGACCGGCCGCAAGGTGGATCGCGAGCTGCATCAGGAACGACGATTTCCCGATCAATGGTTAGAGCGTATTTTTGGCTCGCATGCTGTTGATCTTTTCTGTTTGGTCATTGGCTGATGCCTTCTCACTTCGCCAAAACCGGGCGGCGCGTGTACCCTATGGCTTAATCCGATATCTTCCGGTCCCGTTTCTTCCCCTGCCTTCCGCTTCGATAGCTGCATCAAAAAACTCCAGCGCTTTTCCCGTCCGAAACACTCCCTTCGGGTTCTTGCCAAGATTGGTATAGGCGCCTTGAGCATCGATCAGTTTCTGTACCAGGCCCCACCGTTTCTCACCCCGAAACTCGTAGGAGGAGTTTGCATATAGGAGCGTTCGCCCCTGCTCAAGGATGCGCAGTCTTCCCCAACCCGTACCCTCTGTCGCACCAACTCCGTCCCGTTCGCCGGGGCTCCCTTCGCTACCTGCCTCTGGTTGCCCCACCCCCTCCGGCGCCGCCGTCGGCTCAACCGTTGGCGGCGCGTCGGCTTCCACGCGCCGCGCCGCCGGAGCTTCGTCCATGGCCCTATCCTGGCCTTCGTCTGCTTCCGTGGTAGCGCTTTGCGGCGGCCGCGCTGCTCGCTCCCCGCCCGCCACTGCCGCTTGTTGCGCATCTCTTAGCTTACGCCTCACCCTCTCGATTTCGGTTCTTTTGCGCACCATGGTCGGTTCCCACCTGCCGTACATGACCGTCAGCGGGTCGTGCGCTTCATCAACGAAGGTTGCTCTATGCATAAGCTCCGCCTCCCTCCCCCTCTCGGGCATCTGTATCTCCCGGAATCGGGCTAAAGGCTCAGGTGCTATGGGAAGAGTAATTATGAGCGTCTGCTCATAGCCGACAAACGTCACCTCGATATCATGTCTTTGCTCTTCATAATAATCCAAGTCTGCATCGTCATACGCACCCGTCGCCAGAGCATCCGCCCATGGGTTTCGTTGAGATGGCGGCAGTTCGAACGTGTAATCGCGGCCGTTCACACGAACCACATACGGCCCCGCCGGCAACTCGGCTGCTTGGGCATTCTGTTCTCG
>JAAYZF010000224.1 GCA_012514975.1 bacterium | reverse complement strand
GAAACGTTTTCCGTATACGTCGTGAGAGACGTGCTGAAGGCTGCCGAACGGTAACACACACGGAGCACACCATGCAGACCATGGCAACGCAGGCCACGCAGATGGAAGAACGGATCGCGGCAGGACGTATCAACGATGATCAGAGAGCGCCGGCAGACCCGCCCGTGCTCGCCGTATGTGCCTGGTGCGGCAAAGTGCGCTTCGCGGACGGCGCATGTCGGGTGTCAACGTGTGTCTCGATGCACACCGGTCCGATGACGCATGGCATCTGCCCCGTGTGCGTCGAGCGGATGCGCCAGTAGCTATTGGCGGCCCGGGAACACACGCCGAGGGCGGTGCGCGCAGCCGCCGCAGGCGCCCGGGCAGCCATGAGAGGCGGCAGGGAATCCTCCCGATCTTCCCACCTCACTATGCCTCCGAGCCCCTGCCACCTCTCTCTTTTCCTCTTACGGAATGGGAAAGAGAGAGGAAATCGGCGACGACATGGTGGTACGGCCCGCGGCAAGATTCGTCAGTATCGCATGCCGTTCACACGCCCCGTTGCCGGGCACGACCTCGATCTCCGCGCACTGCGCGAGCGCACCGGGCGCGGTGCCGTAGTGGACGGTGGCGGGAAGGTTCGTCGTGGCATGCCAGCTTACTGCATTCCATCATTCCACCCCGGCGCCGCCTCGATGATCTGGCCGAGCGCATCGGGGTCGCGTTCCTTGAGGAAATCAAGCGTGCCGTGAAGGGAGGGGATGCCCGCGCGGCCGCCGAGGCGCATGCATTTGAGCGCGGCGACGGCCGAGGAGAAGGCGAGATTGAGCTTTAGCGGCAGGCCGTTCACCAGGCCGAAGCAGAACGCGCCGTGGAACGTGTCGCCCGCGCCCGTGGTGTCCACGGTGTCCACTTTGTACGCGGGCAGCTTGATGAACTCGCTGCCGTTGTAGGCGACGAGGCCGTGCGCGCCGAGAGTAATGACCACCGTGTGCGGCCCGAGCGTGCGGATGGCGCGGCACGCCTTGTGCGCGTCATCCCCGCATCCGGGCGGCAGGCCGTGCACCGACGACAGCACGGCAATGTCCACCTCGGGCAGAAAGGGGCAGCGGCACGACATGTCGCCGACGATGGGTATGCCGTGCGAACGGGCGGCCGAGAGGATGTGTCCGCAGTTGTTCATGCGGAACTGGTCGACGAGAATGCATCCCGCTCCATCGAGCGACTTGGGCGACCCGAGCCTGCCCTGCCACTCGTAGAACGCCTTGCCGCGGAGGAAGTGGCGTTCGCCGCTCTTCGCGTCGATGCAGACGAGGACGACGGGGCCTTCCTGCCCCTTGACGCGCCTGAGGTGGGTGACGCCGACGCCCTCGCGCTTGAGCCCCTCGATGATCAGCCTGCCGAACACATCGTCGCCGACCACGCCCCAGAACTCGGCCGAGCCGCCAAGGCGCGCGGCGGCGACGAGCGCCGTGGCCGTCATGCCGCCGCCCTGCATGTCATACTGCGTCACCGTGTTGCCAAGCACTGGTTCGTTGACCGACTGCCAGCAGATGAGCTGGTCGATCGTGGCGAGCCCGATGCCGATGATCTTCTTTCCGTGTTCAGCACTCATAGACAGTCCTGTTGGCAAGGCGAAGCAGCAGGGGAATGCATGCCATGACCACGCCGGAGATGATCAGCGGCCACTGGTGGCCGAAGCGCTGGTCGATCACGCCGAAGGCGATCGAGGAGACGAATGCGCCGAGCGCCGTCCACAGCGAGATGAACGACGAGCAGCCGCCGATCCTGTCCACGTGAAACGTCCTGGCTATGCCGTGAAAATACGCGAGGAAGATGAACCCGTCGCCGAGTTCGTGTACCGCGCGAAAAGCGAAGGAGAGCGCGACGTTGTGCACGCACATCAGCGCGTGGCATATGCCGGATGAGAGGAATCCGATCGCCAGCAGCCGCT
>JAAYZF010000223.1 GCA_012514975.1 bacterium | reverse complement strand
GCGCCCGTGGTCGAGCAGATCGGGCACCTCGATCTCACCGCGTCCGGTTCTGTCGGCGCCAATGCGCTCAACATCGTCAGCGCGACCGACCAGGATTTCACCCTGTCACTCACCAATATTCTTCTGGGCCGCTACTGCGAAGTGGACTTCAATCCGATGCCCCAGGGCAGCGCGACGGTGAAGATCGCCACGACGAATCCGGGCGGCGAGCTGACCAACGGCACGTTCCGCTACAACGTCGCAACCTACAAGCAGGGCACATGGGCAATGATCACCGACGGCATCGTCACCGGCATGCCTGATGCGTCGTACGTGACGGACTTTGCCACGGCGGGGCTGAACGACCATCTCGATGTCGCCGGCGTCGTCAACGTCGGTGGCAGCACGGCCATGACCATGCGGTTCAAATCGCCGGCCGCAACGACGCTGACTGTTGCTGACGGCCAGACGCTGCGCACCGTGTTCGGCGGCGGCAACAACGGCGCCATCCTCGTCGCCCCGGGCGCGGGCCAGGTGGACATCAATGGCGGCACGATCGACTTTGGGGCGAACACCATGTTCCACATCCATCAGTACAACACCAATGCGCCGCTCGTCATCGCTTCGCGCCTTGGTTCGGACAACAACCCTGGTGTCTCGAAGTGCGGCCCCGGCGAGCTCATTCTTACCAACAGGACAAATGCCGGTGGCGGCGCGAACAACGGGTTCCAGATTCACGAAGGCATCGTCACCGTCGACTCGGTCGCTGACAATGATGTCAACTCGTCGCTCGGCAGGGGCGCGGCCAACACACCGATCACCCTCGGCAACGGCACGCTCCGCTACATCGGCGAAGGACACGCGTCAGACCGTGCCATCAATCTCCGGGGCGACGGCACGATCGAGGCCAGCGGGTCGGATGCGCTGCACTTCACGCGGCAGAACGCCTTCATGCTCCAGTCCGGCGGCGGGGACAACTTCATCACCCTGGCCGGCACGGGCACGGGCATTGTTGACGGCGTGTTCGTGCTCAAGGCTGGCGCGATCATCAAGGACGGCCCGGGCGTCTGGATTCTCAACGGCACGAACAACTATTACTACAGCGATACGGTCGTGAAGCAGGGCTCGCTCGTCCTCAACGGCAACATCCTTTACAGCGACTGCGTGGTCAAGGGCGGCGCAGTGAGCGGCACGGGCGACTGGAGCACGGCGGCACTGTACGTCCAGAACGGCGGCACGGTCGCTCCTGGTTCGAGCGTCGGCACGCTCACCTTCGGCGAAGTCAACCTCGAGCCTGGCAGCGTGTATGAATGGGAAGTTGACGGGAACAACACGGCGGCAGACAAGCTCATCTCGCTCGAACGGCTTTCGCTGCCCGAAGAAGCGCCGAACAGCGTGACGGTGAAGGTTGTCCAGGTGGGCGGCCCGGTTGCGGGAGCGTATCCCGCGATGACGTTCACGATGCTGACAGGCGACACGAACTCTCTTGTTGTGAACGCGGCAGGCACGGGCTACAGCCAGGCATCGCTGAATATCACGGACACCGGCATTACGATGGGCTTGGTGCCCGAGCCGGCGCGGCTGGTGCTTGCGCCGCTTGCGCTGCTTGCGTTCCGCCGCAGAGCGTAGGAGGGACGCCTGCCCAGCAAGGCGGGGTCCCTGTCCCGACCAGCATGTAGGAGGGACACCTGCCCAGCAAGGCGGGGTCCCTGTCCCGATCAGCGCACGTTCAGTGCGCATCCAGTTATCGCCACCACATCAGCTGTGCCGAGGCACAGCGGATGTGTGGTATTCTCCCTTCAGGCGCGCCGTTGGTGCCGCGCGCACGGCCCCGCTGAAGCGGGTACTCCGAATCCCCCATGAGACGGCGTTGGGGGATGCCAGACTACGGGCACCCACCCGCGGCGCACGGTTGAACGCGTTCAGGCGGGCGGTTGATGCCGCATTGCGCAGATCACAGAGGATGGCGGGTCGGGAGACTTTCCTTGGGCTGCGCGTCCGAAATTGGATGGTTAACGACCGTAATAGCTATTTACCTGATCCATGGTAGCGTGTATCATAAAAATACTACTATGCAGTTAACGCCGTCTCTTGGCTCAGAGCGAACCAGCGGCGTACGTTACAGAATCAGAGAACGAGGTTACAGTATGAAGCGAGGGGAACAACTGGTAATGGGGATTATCCTTGCGGTGCTCTGCGCTCTTTCCGCGCAGCAGGCATCGGCGGTTTCGGTGCCGGCGCTCGAATCGGCGGCGATCTACTCGAAATTTCCGCTGACCAATGACAGCACGGGCGCGCAGTGGTGCAACTTCCCGGCACCCGCCGCCGGGGCGCTTGGCGGCATGATGCTCTTCAAGTTCGACCTGTCGAGCTATGCCGGGCTGACGGTGGACGGCGACGCGCAGCTCCAGGTGAGGGTGAGCTGGACGCAGCCGGGCTACAGTTTCAAGTTCGGCACGCGGCAGGTCATCAGCAACTGGGATGAAGCGGTGGTGACGTGGGCCAGTTTCGTCGGGCCGGCGACTGGGACGCAATGGGAAACGACGGTCGGCCCGCCGCTCGAGATCAAGGGCATCAACGCGTCAGGCGACTGGCAGTTCACCGTATCGAACGACGTGATCCAGGCGATGATCGACAACCCGGCGCTGAACAAGGGCATTGCGCTTGCCGGCACCGGCAATTCGTGCATCCGCAGCCGCCGGATTGTGATCGTTGAACAGCGGCCCGTACTGATCTTCAACACGCTGAGCACGAACCAGCCGCCGAATACGCCGACGAACATTACGCCGGTGGATGCGGCGATGACGCTGGCGCCTTCGAGCGTGCAATTGACGTCATCGCCGTTCTCCGACCCGAACGGGCATGGGCATGCCACGAGCCAGTGGCAGGTGGCGACGTTGCCGGCGTTCGAGATGAAGGACATCGCGTGGGACAGCGGCAGCTCGGCCGCGATGCTCACCAACGCGACGGTGCCGGCGGCAAACCTGCTCTACGGCATGCGCTACTACTGGCGCGTGCGGTATCTTGACGACAGTGTTGACACGCCGAAATTCAGCGAGTGGTCGGCGCCGAGCTATTTCGACACGGCTCTGAACCTTATCCAGTCGCAGTCGCGCATCGCGGCGGAGAACGTGATGATCGCGCCTGGGCGGATGGATGCGCCTGCGGGCCATACGTTTGACTTTGCGAACTCGAATGTTAATGGGAGCGTGGTGTCAAGTTTCAATCCTCTCAACATGACGACGAACATCGCGCCGCCGGGCGTGTGCATGTACTGGTTTGACACGCGCGTATTCTCGCGGTACTCGGGACTGAATGTCGACACTGACGGCGATCTGGCGGTGAACGTGCT
>JAAYZF010000222.1 GCA_012514975.1 bacterium | reverse complement strand
ATGCTCGATCCGGCGCGCCTGACGGAACGGCGCCATGTGTACCGCGATCTTATCCCGTGGCTTGCCAAGTGGGGCTACAACACGCTGCTCTGGCATTTCACGGATGACCAGGGGTGCGCGCTGGCGTTTCCCAGCCATCCTGAAATCGCCGGGCCGCACGCATGGTCGCCGCGCGAGATGCGCGCGCTGATCGCCTTCGCCCACGACCACGGCATCACGATCATCCCCGAGGTCGAGTCGCTTGGCCACACGGACTGCATCACCCGCATCGCCAGGTACAAGCATCTGCGCGACGGCACGGCGGGCAAGATATTCCAGGCCCTCTGCCCGGTGCATCCCGGCACGCGCGCCGTCATCGGCGACCTGCTTCGCGATACCGCCGAGATCTTCGATGCGCCCTGGATACACGCGGGCATGGACGAAACGTCGTTTGGCGACCATCCGCTCACGCGCCGCGCGCTCCGCTCGAAGAAGAAACATGAGCTGTATGCCGACCACGTCATCTGGCTGCATTCGGAGATCAGGAATCTCGGGCGCGCAATGATGATGTGGGGCGACCACCTGCTCCCGCACTTCGGCGCGGGCGAGGCGCATTACGTCGACGCGGAAGCGATCAACCCGCGCATCGCGCGGACGATCCCGAAGGACATCGTGATCTGCGACTGGCACTACCAGCCGAAGCCGGACCCGCGGACGGTGGACTTCCTGCTCGATGAGGGATTCACGGTGGTGGGCTGCCCCGCGGCCTCGTGCTACGGGCTGCTGGCGCATCCGCGGCAGGCAAACCTTGACAACCTGCGCGATTTCGCGCGGATCGCCGCGGCGCGGCGATCACGCGGCGTGCTCGGCATGATCAACACCGTCTGGTGCCCCTGGCGGTATTTCACGGGAACGACGCTGTTCGGCATCGCGTTCGGCGCCGTCTGCCAGCAGACGGGCGGCGTGGTGCCGGAGGACTTTCCCGCTGATTTCGCCGCCGAGACGTTCGGGCTGCCCGTGCAGGCCGCGCGCAAGGCGGGCGCCGCGCTTGCCGCGCTTCATGCCGCGCTGCCGCATGCGAACGACCTGGGCGCCGCGTTCCCGCAGCGCATGGCGGAGATTGCCGCGATTGACGCCGCCCGCTCAGCCCAGTTGTCCGGCATCGCCCAGGAGGCACAGCAGGCATTCGGCGTCCTCGAGGCGCAACATGCACGCGTGCGGCGCTTCGGGCACTACTACGACGAGATCGTCTTCACCGCGCGCGCGCTTGGCGAGGCGGCCCACCGGGCCGTCCTCCTCAGGCAGATGCTCGACCAGCGCAGGCGGAGCGGCACGGGCAAGGCTGCGCAGGCATGGCTCGCGCGCGAGGCGGCCGAGGCGAAGGCATTGCACCGCGCGGCGTTGCGCCTGTGGGACAGGCAGCGGTATGCCGACGATCCGATGCGCGCCGCGGGCGCAAAGGCGGGGTTTGATTTCTTCGTCCAGCGTCTTGAGTCGACGGCGAAGCTTGTCGGCACGATGGCGTGCAGGCGGACGAAAGCGCGCGCGAAGCCCGCATGGCAGCGCACACGGAACTCATGAGACACGGCAGGCTCGACAACCTTACCATCACCATCCGCGGCGAGCACGAGAAGGAAGCGGCGCAGCGTCCGCTCGATCTCAAGATCATCCGGCGGCTGGTGGCGTACATGCGGCCCTACAGGGCGAAGCGCAACTGGTTGTTCGTGCTTGTCATCCTGCGCTCGGTCCAGCTCCCGGCGATCGCCTGGTCGATCGGCGCGGTGATCAACGGGCCGATTACGCGGCGTGACGCGTGGGGGACGGCGCTGGGCGCGCTGGGGTTCGGCGTGCTGGTGGCGTTCACGCAGTTCACCCTCCACTTCCGCCAGCGCCTCGCGCTCGAACTGGGCGAGGCAGTGGTCCATGACCTGCGCAACGAGCTGTTCGACCACCTGCTGCGCATGCCGCTGAGCTTCTTCACGAAGACCAAGCGCGGCCGCGTCATCAGCCGTGTCACGTCGGACGTTGAGGCCGTGCGCGAGGGCGTGCAGAACGTGATGTATGTCTCGCTGGTGGCGCTCGGGCAGATGGTTGTCTCGGCGGCGCTGATGGCGCACTACGACTGGATGCTGTTCTGTGTCGTGCTGTGCATCGTCCCGGTCCTCTGGGCGTTGAACCAGGGGTTCCGCGGCAGGTTCAGCCGCGCCACACGCAGCGCGCAGGAGAGCTTCAGCCGCATCACGGCCACGCTTGCCGAGTCGGTGAGCGGCATTCGGGTGACGCAGGGATTCGTCCGCCAGCAGCTCAATGCCGAGCTGTTCCGCAGGCTGCTCGACGACCACTCGCGGTACCGGATGGATGTTGCGCGCACGTCGGGCCTGTTCCTCCCGCTGCTCGAAATCAACAGCCAGTTCTTCATTGCCGTCCTCCTCCTGCTCGGCGGCTATCATGTCCTCAGCCCGGAGATCCATGCGCCGATCGGCACGCTGATCCAGTTCTTCTTCCTCGCCGGCATCTTCTTCGGCCCGATCAACATGCTCGGCAATATCTACAACCAGGCGCTCACCGCCATGGCCGGCGGCGAACGCGTGTTCAGCGTGCTCGACACGAAGCCGGACTGGACTGACGACCCGGACGCGCGCGATATCGGTTCGATGACCGGGCGCGTCGAGTGCCGCGACCTGTCCTTCTGTTACGACCCCGGGAGAAAAGTGCTGAGAAACATCAGCTTCGTTGCCGAGCCCGGCCGGACAATCGCCCTCGTCGGCGCCACGGGCAGCGGCAAGACCACGCTGATCGGCCTCATCTCAAAATTCTACCTCCCCACCGAGGGCGAGATTCTCATTGACGGCTCCGAAATCCGCCGGATAACCAGCGAATCACTGCACCGCCAGCTCGGCATCATCCAGCAGCAGAACTTCCTCTTCACGGGCACCATCCGCGAGAACATCCGCCTTGGCAAGCCCGCCGCCACCGATGACGAAATCACCGCCGCGGCCCGTGCGCTTGACTGCCTCGACCTGATCGAGGCTCTGCCCGACGGGTTCGACACCGTCGTCGGCGAACGCGGCACGGGCCTCTCGCTCGGCCAGCGCCAGCTCGTCTGCTTCGTCCGCGCGATGCTCGCTGACCCGCGCATCTTCATCCTCGATGAGGCCACCAGCTCCGTGGACACGATGACCGAGGCGCGCATCCAGCAGTCGCTCGTCAAACTGCTCGAGAACCGCACATGCTTCATCATCGCCCACCGCCTCAGCACCATCCGCCATGCCGATTCGGTCCTCGTGCTCGACAACGGCAGGATCGTCGAGCGCGGCACGCATGTCGAGCTGCTGCTTAAGGGCGGGTTGTACGCGAACCTCTACCGCCAGTTTGCGTACGTCGGATGGGAGGAGGAGTAGTTATTTGGCATTTGTCATTTGTCATTTGTCATGCGGGATTTGGCTGGTGCGTCCGGCTTGCGGGCTCGTGGCCATCGGTGACGGTGCGTGTCAGTCCGTGTGGTTGCGGGCGACTGCCGTCTGACCAATGGGTCGCCATGAATGGACACGGGCGCCAATGAGGCGTGGATGGCTGCGGCGTCTGATATGGTGGCTTGCCGCGAATCCTTCCTGTCGGCGGCACTGTGGACAGAGGCTGCTATGAAGCCGTGCGCGATCCGGTGTTTTGCCGCGTTGCGTGCGGTGATCGGGAACTGCGAACTGGCAATAACAAATCCGCAATCCGCAATCGACACGAGGATGGCACTATGACAACACGAACGCGGCAGTACATCTACCAGGCGCTTGCGGTGCTGGGGCTGGCGGCGACGTGGTACTTCAACATCAGGTTCAGCAAGCAGTACGGCGGTTTCGCCTTCACGAACTTCCTCACCGACAGTTGCGCGACGAACGCGGCATGCTCCATCGCGAGCGATGTCTCTGTGGCCGCGCTGGCCTTCCTCTTCTGGTCGTATCACGAGTCGAAGCGGATTGCCATGCGGTTCTGGTGGATCTACGCCGTGCTTACGTTCATGGTTGCGCTGGCGTTCGCTTTTCCGCTCTACCTGTTCATGCGCGAGCGGCACATGACGGCGAACGCGCAGCAGGCGTGAGCATGCTGTCGAGACGTGTGGCGTGAATGGGGGACTGCTCGCTGACGCGCCGCGGGTCAGTGCGTCTGTTCGACCAGGTAGTTCTGGAGGCCCATCTGTTTGATCTGGTCCATCTGTGCCTCGATCCAGTCAATATGCTCTTCTTCATCCTTGAGGATTGACTGAAGGAGGTCCCGCGTGCCGTT
>JAAYZF010000221.1 GCA_012514975.1 bacterium | reverse complement strand
CCCGGTAGGTGAAGAGGTTAAACCGCAGCATCGCGATCAATGTGGACAGCGACCAGCCGATTGTGCTCTTGAACTGGAGGAACTTGATCAGCAGTATGGCGATCAGTGCTGTCCAAAGCTGCGTCTTGAGCGCGTTTTCGGTCGTGCCCACGAACGTCTTGATGCGCAAGTACTGCTTGATCGCCTTGAAGAACACCTCGATCTGCCAGCGATCTTTGTACACGCGTGCGACGGTGCTGGCCCCCAGCTCGAAGTTGTTTGTCCACAGCACGATGTTTTTGTCCGCTTTGCGATCCCACACCACGATGCGCCGCAGTCTCAGTGGTCTGCCCGTGCCGGTCTGCCCTCCATTGAGTTCAATTTCATCCACGCCCAGAATGCTGGTATGCCGCGGTCCGCCAAGGTCTTTCACCACCCGGTACACCGCATGCTCTTTTTCGCGTGCAACGAACCATACCCCTTGCGCATCCCAAGTCGCGAACTGGTCATAGCTGTTGTACCCACGGTCCACCGCAACGACGCTGCCAGGTGCCAGCGGCACCATCGAGGTAATACGACTCTCGTGCACCTTGCCTTCAGTAATATGGGCGAACGCCGGAAGGTACCCGCTGTGGTTGAGCAGCAGATGCAGCTTCACCGCACCTTTGGTGGTGCGAAATTTCGCCCATTCAAACAGCGACAGGCACAGGTCGATCACCGTTGCATCAAGACTGAACAACGGATTCTTGAACCGGAACCGGTGGTGCGGTGCGGCCGTCTGGCACTGTGTCAGCACTTCGTAGAACATCTGCTCGTAGACCTCCCACGGCCTATGGTTGTTGGCGTACGACAACGTCGAGCGCGCGGGTGCTTCCTTCAGGCCAAGATGGTTCAGCTTGCCCATGCACGTCCCCAGTCCGCTCTCGATTTCCCGCAACGAATCAGCCTGCCCAATCTGCGCGAACAGCATGGCCACAAACTGGTCCCAAGAGGAAAAGCCCTTGCTCCGCGCTTCGGCGCTATGCTCCGCCACCACCTTCGCGAACGTGTGGCGGTTGACAATTCCAAGGATTTGCGAGAAAATACTCACACAGTCTTTCATGGTGGACTCCTTGCTGCTGGTTATTGGTTGTCACTACCCCATTATACCAGTCGGGAGTCCATCTTTCATTAACACCTGTTTTGGACAGGTGTGCTCCGCACTCCATGGAACAGCGCCCTTCATCCATCTCTCCACGCTTGTGACGTCGCAAGCATTCCATCATTCCAGTATTCCAGCATGCCATCGCTGTAAATGGTATAATTGGCGCGCTATGAACTGTCAGCAATCGTTGTTTCAGAGCGGCAAGCCCGTGTGGCCGGCCGGGCGCGCTGGCGAGATGAATTTGTTCGTCGGGTTTCGCGCGCGCATAGCGGTTGAACGCTGCGACCGGGTGTTGCTGCGCGTCACGGCATCGAGTGTGTACCGCGCGTTTGTCAACGGCGTGTTCGCAGGCTATGGCCCCGCGCGCGCCGCGCACGGGTTCTACCGCGTCGATGAATGGGACATCAGCAGTCTGCTTCCTCCGGGTGAGAACTGGATTGCCATCGAGGTGGCCGGGTACAACGTCAACAGCTATTACCTGCTCGATCAGCCGGCGTTCCTGCAGGCGGAAGTCGTGCGGGACGGCATTGTGCGTGCGTCGACCGCGGGAGAAGGCGCGGCGTTCGAGGCAGCCGTGCTGCCCTGGCGCGTGCAGAAGGTGCAGCGGTACAGCTTCCAGCGCCCGTTCACCGAAGCATACCGTTTGCGTCGAGGATGCAATGGCTGGCGCACCGGTTCGCCGGACGGCTTCGACGCAGTGGAATGTAGCGTGACGGAGACGAAGACGTTGTTGCCGCGCGGAATCCCCCTGCCGGATGTCACGGTGCGTGTGCCGCAGAAGGCCCTGTGCCGCGGAACGGTGAAGACGGGCATCGCGGTGAAAGACTATTGGCGCGACCGGTCGCTTACCGATGTGGGGACGAAGCTCAAGGGATATTCAGAGGCAGAACTCGATACCGCACCGGCACTGATGCTGCAGACCATCGCGAACGAGACGGTGCACCCCATCGAGCAGCCTGGGCACCCGCCCGGACGGATGATGCTTGATGCGCAGTCGTTCTGCCTTGTGGATTTTGGCATCAACCTGAGCGGGTTCATTGGCGCAACCGTAACGTGCACGACGCGGACGCGGCTGTTCCTGCTCTTTGATGAAATCCTGGTTGGTGGCGACGTGGATTGGAAGCGCCTGAGCTGCGTCAATGTGCTCGCGTATGAGCTCGAACCGGGAACATACGAGCTCGAGTCATTCGAACCGTACACGCTGCGCTACCTGAAAGTGATCGTGCTGGACGGGGCGTGCGAGGTGCGCGACGTCTCCCTGCGCGAGTATGCCGCCGCAGGCATGGATCGCGCAACGTTTGCATGCAGCCACCCGGACGTGATGCGGATATTCGATGCTGCGCGCGCGACGTGCCGGCAGAATGCGACGGACGTCTTCATGGACTGCCCGTCGCGCGAGCGGGCTGGATGGCTGTGCGACAGTTTCTTCACCGCGCGCGTCGCGTGCGAGTTCACGGGCAGCGCGGCGATCGAGCGCAATTTTCTCGAGAACTTCCTCCTGCCCGCGCGGTTCGAGCACCTGCCTGACGGCATGCTGCCCATGTGCTATCCCGCGGATCATCCTGACGGCAATTTCATCCCGCAATGGGCGCTGTGGTTCGTCGTCCAGCTCGAGGAATACCTTGAGCGCAGCGGGGATCGCGCGCTCGTGGACGCGCTGCGGCCGCGGGTGATGAACCTGTTCGCGTATTTCCCGCAGTTTGTCAACGAGGACGGGTTGCTCGAGCGGCTCGACGCATGGAACTTCCTCGAATGGTCAAAGGCGAACGCGTTTACCCGCGACGTCAACTACCCGACCAACATGCTCTATGCGGGCGCGCTTGCCGCCGCGGGAAGAATCTACGGCGACCAGGCGCTGCGCGACGCAAGCCGGGCGGTGCTCGACACGGTCCGTGCGCAATCGTTCGACGGCGCGTTCTTCGTGGACAACGCGGTGCGGAAGGACGGACGGCTCGAACGTACGGACAACCGCACCGAGGCATGCCAGTACTACGCCTTCTTCTTCGGCGCCGCCACGCCGGAAACCCATCCGGCCCTGTGGCGCGTGCTGCTGCACGACTTTGGCCCGCGGCGCAGGGAGCATGATGCGTTTCCCGCGGTGCACGTTGCCAATGCGTTCGTCGGCAACTACCTGCGGCTCGAGATGCTGTCGCGTCATGGCGCGGGCGGGCAGGCCGTCGCCGAAGTCAAAGGATACTTCCTCGGCATGGCTGAACAGACCGGCACGCTGTGGGAGCACGACCGGCCCGCTGCAAGCTGCAATCATGGGTTCGCTTCCCACGTGGCGCACGTGCTCTACCGCGATGCGCTCGGCATCGCAGGGATCGACAGGACACGCAGGCGCATTGCCCTCCGGCTCGGCGACACGCCGCTCGAGTGGTGCGAAGGGCGTGTGCCGGCTGGTGAAGGTGCGGTGCATGTGGCGTGGCGGCGTGTGGGCGGCGAAGTGCGCTATCGCGTGGACGTGCCCGCCGGATTCGCCCTGAGCGTCAGCACTGTTGATGGCGTGAGCGCCGTGCGTGAATGGTAGCGCGGTAATCGGTGCCCGTCGTCTGGGCATCCCCCAATGCCGTCTCATGGGGGATAATCGGTAATCGGTAATCGGTGTTCAGTGTTCAGTATTCAGTATTCAGTGACCCAGTATTCCAACCACGTTTTTTGGCATCGCCTATGAACATGCATGAGCCCATTTACCGGCACTCGACCGTCCTTGCCTCGGGCATCCCGCTTGGCGGCATCGGCACAGGCAGCGTGGAGCTGCGGGCGGACGGGAGATTCCACGACTGGGAGATTTTCAACAACTACCTCTGGAGCGGCGACCACGCGGACGCGCCGCCCGTGATGTGGAGCGAAGACGCGTTCTTCGCCGTGCGCGTCAAGCCCGAAGGCGGGCCGCCGCGCGTCCGACTGCTCTATGACGATGACAAGAAGTCGAATGCGGCGGACAGTTGGTACGAATACGCGATGATGTACAATTTCCCGTTCCTGAGGAACGTCAGGGGCATCACGTATTCCGGCCAGCATCCCTTTGCGCGGATGGAGTATGAAGACCCGCAACTCCCGCTCGACATCTCGCTTGAAGCCTTCTCGCCGTTCATCCCGTTCAACGCGAAGGATTCCGCGCTGCCGCTCGCGTTCTTTGTGTTCACAATGAGAAACCGCGGGGCGGCGCCGTGCGATGCATCCCTCATGTTCAGCCTGCGCAACTGCGTGGGGTATGACCTCGACGAGGTGACGCTGAACCATGCTGTGCGGCGCGATGGCGCCACCACACGCATCCTCATGACTGCCGGCGGCATGGATGCGGCGCATCGCACCTTCGGCTCGATGGCACTGATGGCGCTCGATCCCGCGGCAACGTGCATGCCCGCATGGACTGATGGGCGCGGGATGGCGGGGTTCGAGAACGCGGCAAGCCCCGCGCTGTCGCAGTTGTTCCACCCGTTCCGCGAGTGCGGCGAGTTGCGGACGCAGTGGGAAGGGCTGCCGGTGAATCTCGGCGACATGACCGACGAATCCGGGCGGCGGGGGCCGTCGGGGAAAGAGCAGGGACAGGGATGTCCCTCGGGCACGGCATCGGGACAGGGATGTCCCTCCTACGTTCGGTGGGAGCGGCGGGTGGTGCGGCAAAAGCCGGGGAAGCAGGGCAGGGCCGAGCTGCACGACCGGCGGCAACTGGGGTTGCGCTGGCGCGGCGCGCTGTGCCAGAAACTCAGGCTCGAACCGGGCGAACAGCGCGAATGCGTGTTTGTGATGGCATGGCACTTCCCCAACCACTATCACTACTTCGACAAAACGAAACGGCTGGGCCACATGTACGAACACTGGTTCGCCGGCGCGGACGACGTGGCTGCGTACGGCGCCGCGCATTTCCCGAGACTGCGCAGTGAGAGCGCGCGGTTCCGCGACGAGCTGTACACGGGCAGCATGCCCGCGTGGCTCGCCGCGTCATTGAATGCGCAACTGACGACAT
>JAAYZF010000220.1 GCA_012514975.1 bacterium | reverse complement strand
TTTCCTGTTCGCAGCCGGCTGCGGTACGAACCGCAGCCCTCTATCGCTTGCGCGTGGGCCTCTTTGCCGGCGGCGGCGCCGGCGGCGACTCGTCGACGCGGCGCGGCGGTGCGGGAGACCATGTCGTACGGATATCCCCTTCCGCATCGTTCGAGGTGGTGCGTGACGAAGTCGTCTTGGGTTTCGGCTCGAATTCGGCTTCCGGCTCTCGCCTGGTGCGCGAACGCGCGGGTTTGGCCTCGGGCTTCGCTGCAGACTGAGTCTTAGCCGCCGGCCGGGTTTTGGCCGCAGGCTGGGTTTTCGCCGCCGGCTGCGTCTTAGCCACCGGTCTGGTCTTAGCCGCCGGTCTGGTCTTAGCCGCCGCCTTAGGTTCGCTCCGTACAGTAGGCATATCCGATTCTGGCGGAACCAAAAAGAGCTGACCGCTGCCATCGGGCCGTGCCAGGACGGCCGGTTTGCCTCGCCGGCTGATGACTTCATCCGCACTCGCGGCCTTTGCAGCAGCCCGGGCCGGCTGCGGGGTCTTGACACCCTCAGCCGAGTCCGTCCCCTTGATGGGTCGCCGCGCGGCAGCACGCGTACCCTCTTCCGGAGCAGTCACCTTGGCGCTTTCAGCTGTCGCAGCCTTACCCTTCCGCGGCTTGGGTGCGCGCGCCGGTTCTGGCCCTGGGCCGGTTTCCCTGACGCTCTCTGTCGTCCCGGCCGCCTTGGCAGCCCGCGGCCTGGATGCGCGTGCCGGCTGCGGCGCAGGCGCAATCACCTCGGCGCTCTCAACCGCAATTTTGGTCGCGCGCGGTTTGGAAGCGCGTGCGGCTTCCGGCGCGGGCGCCGTTGCCTTGGCCGCCCTCGTCGCGGCCTTCGCGGCCGCTGCAGGCGCCGGTTCGGCTGCCTTCCTGGCCCGTGCGGGCTTGCGGGCCGGGACTCGCGCACCACCTTCCGCCGGCTCCGGCTCGACGCCGCCCGAAGGCACCAGCAGGGCGCGCTCAACGTGTTGCCCGCTGCGCATTGCCACGACGACTTTGCCAGCGTTCGTTCGACTGGCCGAGGGGATGGCCTTGGCTGACACGGTCTTGGCCGTGCCGTCGGCGAGCGCGAACCACAGCTTGTCGGTAGCCGCCACAAGGAACGCAGAGACGATGGGTCCGCCCTTGGCCGATAGTTTGGCAGCCACGCCCTGCGTGCCGCGTCCCTTGGCAGGAAATTCGGCAAGCGGAGAGCGCCGCGCAAATCCGGCCGCGCTCACGAGCCCCAGCGCACCCGCACCACCCCCTGCCGGGATCACTGCGCCGCCGATCACGCGGTCTCCGCTCTGTAGCTTGATGCCCGCAATACCCCCGGCCGGCAGACCCATCGGCCGCACCTCGTCATCGGCAAAACGGATCACCTGGCCCCGCGCCGTGGCGAGCATGATCTCGCCCCCACCGCTGCCAAACCCTGTCCACACGAGCTCGTCGCTCTCGTCCAGTTTGATTACCGCGGGGTTCGCCTGCGCCGCTGCCGAGAGGTCGGCCAGGTTGATGCGCTTGATCGCGCCGAGCGCAGTCGCCAGGACCAGCTGGCCCTCCAGCGGCTCGCCGTTGGGCTTGCGCGCAGTGAAGGCCGCTGCGATGCGATCCGCGCGTTGGAGTCCACCCAGGTCTGCATG
Source organism: bacterium (assembly GCA_012514975.1). Classification (GTDB taxonomy): domain Bacteria; phylum Auribacterota; class UBA3054; order UBA3054; family JAAYZF01; genus JAAYZF01. Next base: position 651 of record JAAYZF010000220.1, on the reverse strand, counting down.
GTGAACACCGGCGCCTTCGGGCAACTGGTGCACGCCGATACGCGTAGCCTGGCCGCGCGTGCTGATCAGGTAGAGGTCGCAATGGGTATTGGCGCCGAGAACCATCTGAAGCCCGGCCGTTCCCGCAGCCAGACGTCCGGCTGCACGGCCGGCCGCCCCGTCCGTGCGGAGCGTCACCCACGCTTCTTCATCCGGGAGCACGTCGGTCACCGTCAGCGCACCGCGCGCCTGGTCGGTGATTTGTGTACGCCGCGCGTCCCCATACGTCGCTTTCAGGTCGACCAGGTTCTGCCGGATCAGGGCCAACACCTTCTTTGGCGACCCCAGCAGACCCTCCAGTTCCTTGATCAGGGCTATGACCTCGCGATACTCATCCTGGAGCTTCTTGCGCTCGAGCGCGGCCAGCCGCCGCAGCTGCATGTCGAGGATCGCCTGCGCCTGGATGTCAGTGAAGCCAAATTCTGTCATCAGTCCCCGGCGCGCCAGGTCCGCGGTTCGCGAGCCGCGGATCAGCGCGATTACCTCATCGAGAATATCCAGCGCCTTGAGCAGGCCCTCGAGGATGTGAGCGCGCTGCTTTGCCTTGGCCAGATCATGCTTCGTCCGCCGTACGATGACATCCTGCCGGTGCTCGATGAAGTGCAGCAGCAG